>JANYCE010000409.1 GCA_025360445.1 Betaproteobacteria bacterium | reverse complement strand
TTGCGAGACCACGTTTAATTTAAACTGCGCGTCCTGCCCGGCAAAACCTTTGACCGGCAGCACGAATCGCTGCTCGCCGCGATAAATCTGCACTTCGCCAAAAAATTCATCTTTCTTGACTTTACCGGGCGGCAATTGCGTCGCATCAACGCTGACGGTTGACGGCGCAGCCGAGAACTGAAACTTCTCGCGATACAGGTAATAACCGGGCGCTATCGCATACCGCACTTCGACCTGCCCGGCGTCGATTAGACGCGCCGAAAACTTGAACGCCTTTTCCGGCTCGAGCAGTTCGGGTTCGGCGGCGCCCGCGCCAACCGACGCCAGCAGCAGGGCCGCCATAAAAATTACTCTGAACATTAAGGCCTAACCAATCTCGGTCACAGTTGAGGCATTAATCCACTCGAGATATTCGTATGAACCCTGCGCGACCGGGACGGCGACGATTTCGGGAAGTTCGTACGGATGGAGCTTTTTAATCGCTGCCTCGACTTCTGGATAAATTTCGTGGCGTGTTTTAATTAGCATCGGCACTTCATCCGCCGTTTCAACTTTGCCCTGCCAGCGATATATCGAGGAGCAGCCCGCCAGAATATTGACGCATGCTGCGAGCTTCTGATCGACCAGTGCGCGCGCAATTTTTTCCGCGATCGCACGGTCCGGTGCATTGGTAATAACGATTATTGCATTCATTGTCCGGGGCTGCGGCCGGGTCCGATAGCCGCGATGCCGTCGCGCACTGTGGGATAACGCAATTTAAATCGCAACTCGGTTTTTAGTCGCCGATTGGATAACTGCCGCGACTCGTTCATAAACGACAGCATAGTGGCCGGAATGCGCTCGCCGGCTTCCGCGCGCGACACCCGCGGTGGCCGCGGCAGGCCGCAATGATCGGCGACGAGGTCGAAATAAGCGCCCATCTTAAGAGCGCTGTCGTCGCTCGCGTTGTACAGGCGGCCGGCATGGCCATAGCGTAATGCAGCAATTGCCATGCGTGCCAGATCGTCGGCATGCACGTGATTGCTGTAGCCGTCTTCTTCATCATGCAGGGCGGGCAGGCCGGCTTCGAGGCGTGCGCGCGGCAACCGCGTCGGCGAATAGATACCCGGCGCGCGCAATATGGATACACGCACGCGATTGCGCTTACCCCACTCACGCAATTGCTGTTCAGCATCGACGCGGCGGTGAGCGCGGGCCGTCTGCGGATGCAAGCTGCGCGTTTCGTCGATCACCGCGCCGGCGCAGTCACCATAGACGCCGCTCGTGCTTATATAGACCATTTGCTGTGGTAAACTTTTAGCCTTTCCCAGCGTTGCAATGAGGTGGGCTGTACGCGTGTCCCGCACGCCACGCGGCGGCGGTGGAGCGCTATGCAGAACATCATGGGCAATGCCCGCCAAACCGGCGAGGCTTGCCGGATCATCGAGGTCTCCCACGATCGGCACCACACCGCGCTCACGCAACAAAGCCGCGCGCGCATGATTGCGCGTCAAGCCGTAGAGTCGATAGCGCTCGCGCAATTGCGGCAGCGCGCGTAAGGCAATGTCGCCGCAACCGATGATTAATAAGCGTCGCATAGTGGGTAAATTTTAACTTAAAAAAGCGGCTCCTCGCCGGGGCTGCCGATAAATACGATCCGCCATGTCCAATCAGGTAACCATTCGTCCGAGTAATCAAGTTTTCACCGTCCAGGACGACGAGACCATACTCGATGCGGCACTGCGCGAAGGCCACGTAATTCCCTATGGCTGTCGCAACGGCGCGTGCGGCACCTGCAAAGGTGCGGTGCTGGCGGGCAGCGTTGATTACGGCGTACATCAGGACAGCGCGCTGACCGCCGTCGACAAGCGGCTTGGTCTGGCGCTTTTCTGCCAGGCCAAACCGCGCAGCGATCTGGTAATCGAATGCCGTGAAGTCCGCACCGCGAACGGCATTCAGGTCAAAACCCTGCCGTGCCGTGTACAAAAAATGGAACGCGTGGCCGGCGACATCATGGTTTTGTACCTTAAGCTGCCGGCGTCCGAGCGGCTGCAATTTCTGGCCGGCCAGTATGTCGACATACTGATGAAGGACGGCGCCCGCCGCAGCCTGTCGATGGCCAATGCGCCGCATGACGACGAATTTCTTCAGCTCCATCTGCGTAATTACGGCGGCCCGTTCAGCCAGCACGTGTTCAACACGATGAAGGTTCGCGACATCCTGCGCTTCGAAGGGCCGCTGGGCACTTTTTATCTGCGCGATGAAAGCAGCAAGCCGATTGTGTTGCTCGCAAGCGGCACCGGCTTCGCACCCGTCAAGGCGCTGGTCGAGCACGCGCTTCACATTAAAACCAAACGGCCGATGGTGCTGTACTGGGGCGCACGCGTGCGGGCTGATCTTTACATGAACGAACTGCCGGAGCAGTGGGCGCGTAGTCGGGCCGATTTTAAGTATGTGCCGGTGCTGTCGGAACCATTGCCAGGCGACAATTGGACGGGCCGCACCGGTCTTGTTCATCATGCCGTCATGCAGGACCTGCCAGACTTGAGCGGTCATCAGGTCTATGCATGCGGCGCGCCGGTGATGGTTGAAGCGGCGCACCGCGATTTCGCTTCGCGCTGCAGCCTGCGTGAGGAAGAGTTTTTTTCGGATGCCTTCACACCCGCCGCCCCAACCTGACTATTCGCGCGGCGCCGCCCACCATGCGCGTGGCTTAACCGTTAGAGCAACGTGCGCCGCCGCCCGCCCGAGATTTGCTTTAGCTGACCGACGGCGAGATCCAGGCTTTGGCGGAAGTGCCGGCGCGCCGCATCCGCGTTGCCAAGCCGGTCGTGCAATTGCGCGAGCTCCAGATATGCAGAGTAAAGAGGCTCGACCGAGATGCTTGCTTCCAGATAATTCTGCGCCTTGCCCCACAATTCCTGGCGCGCGCACAACCGCCCGAGCGTCAGGAGCAGCACCGCGTCCCGGCGGTTCGACTCCAACCACTGCTCGGCGCGCTCGATTTGCCGTACGGTGTCTCCACTCCCGCATTCTGCATACAGCCCGACCAACTCTGAATCCCATTCGAGCGCCAGCGCCTGCTCGATAATTTGCTGCGCCTGCGCGACGCCCCCAAGTGCGAGGTAACACTGCGCAGCGGCGGCTGAAATTTTGACGTCGCGTTTTTGTTCCGCGGGAATTTTGTTCCAGCAATCATCGAGCGCGTGCTGGTCAAGCGCTGTGCGTTTTAAGTTTTCTCTATACGCGTTCCGCCGCAGTTGTCCGGCCTGCAGCGCATCGAACACGTTGCGCCGCTCAAGCTGATTTATAAGCTGCAGCACCTGCTCCCAGTTTTTAGCCTGTTGCTGTGCCTTAAGTTCAAGGCGCAGAGCGGCAGTATGTTTTTCGGGCAAGCGTTTTAACACCACCAGCGCGTCCTGAAAACGGCGTTGATCGAGCAGCATGTCGGCCGCAGCAATCAGGCGCATGGTCGGCGCCTCAGGCGCGAGCTGCTCGGCGCGGGCGAGATAAGCATCGCGCTCGTCATAATGGCGAAGTTCGTGCGCTGCGCGCGCCGCGAGCACCGACCCTATGGCCGCGGTGTCAGCCGACTCGGCGACGCGCGCGGCGGATTTTTCCGCACGTCCGAAGCGGCCTTCAAAAAATGCGCCTACCGCATCGAGCAACATGACGCGCGCAGCTTCGCGGCGGCGGCGTTCGCGATACTCGCGCACCTGCGCAGGCAACGCGATGGCGCCGAAAATGAATCGCACCAGCAGGTAGGCGGCGGCAAATCCCGCGCCCACCAACAACGCGAACAAATTGAGGGAAACTTCAAAGCGATAAGGCGGCCACACGAAGAGCGCATAGCCATCGTTGAAGCGCAATGCCAGGGCGATTGCCACGGCCAGCGCAAATAGACTGAGAATCCAGAACACCCAGCGCATCGCGGCCTTCCCGTTTTAGCGTGCGCGTTCGCGCAACAGGCGGTGGTTGCGCACGGCATCCAGGCTTAAGGCGAGATCGGGCACCTCAATGCTGATCTGACTGTCATGCAACTGGCGCACAGCGGCGATCGCGTTGACTACTGCCTTGTCGCGGCCGTCGTAATAGCGTACCAGCCATTCGAGCGCAGCTTTGAGATCGGTCTTGAAACTTTTTTCGTCGTGCGCCAGCAGGGCAAGACGCGCGCCCAGCAACCGCAGTTTTAAATTCTCACGCAGGAAGTACGTCTGGGTCGGCGTCAATAAAGGCAGATCGGGGCGGTCCATTTTTTCAATGCGCACCAGTTCGCGCATGTCGCGCCATAGTTCACGCGTGAACCGTAGCCATGCGCTTTCCTGCGGGTCGGCTGCGGTTTTGACGGCCGGTGAGTCGGGCGCGCGCGCTTCCATGGCGAGCGGCAGCAAGCCAACCCATGTCATCAGGTTGTCGATACGCGTGCTGATGCCGACCAAATCAACATAGGGCGCAAGCTTGAGCCGTTCGACGTCGCGGGCTATTACCTTGCGCAAGCTTGCGAGCTGCGGCCGATCGAGCCGTGCAAGCCGCGCATCCGCTGTCTGCAGCGCAATTAGCGCCGACTTGACGTTGCCGGCGAGCTGCATTTGCTGGCTCGCCACGAGCAAAGTCTGCTCAACGTCGGCGAGCAGGGATTCGTCGCGACTGCGTGACAACTCCTGATACAGCGCCTCGAGCGCAATTTGCTGGTTCTGCGATTCCTGCACCTTGGCTTCGAGCACGCCCAACTTCACCTGAGCGTCGCGCGTGGCTTCGCGCACCTGCTCGGCTACGCCGCGGCTTTGCTTGTTCTCGGCATCCGCGACGGCCAGGCGTTGCGCGAGCTCGTGCTGCAATGCGCTGATCTGCTGCCGGCTGTCGTACCACTGCCAGGCGAAAAGTGCGAGGCCCAGTGCGGCAACGAGCGCTAGTGGCTGCAGATAAGCGGGCCGCGTATTCGCGATAGGGCCGGCGGCGATGGCAGCAGGTGCGCCCGGCGCGCTGTTGGAGAGTTCTTCCATGAGGCCCGACTCTAATCAGTGCGACGCTGGCTGTAAACAGGCGCGCGTATCAAGTATGGGTAACAAACCAGTGGCGCAGTCCGGTCACAATCCCGTCATCACCTTGCGCGGTCTGCACGACCTCGGCGAATCCAAGCTCGTGCGCGGTGGCGGCAATCCGCGGATGCGGCACAAATATTGGCGTGTGCTGTAAAAACGGCAGGCCTTCGGCGCCGACCAACGAGCATAAATTGCGCAAACCCTCGCTACTCGTGACGATTGCCGCATGCAATGCATGTGCGCGCCATGCCTGGAGCAGCGGCGCGCTGCTCGCTCGCGGAAGCAGGCGTCGATAACATTCGGCGTATTCGATGTGTGCGCCGCGTGAAGTCAACGAGTCACCGAGCACGTCGCGTCCGCCGACGCCGCGAAAGATGATGAAACGCCTTCCGGCAACATCAGCTAACCCGGGCATCTCGAGCAACGCTTCACTGTCGAAGCGCGCCGGCGCCATCACGTCGGTCACGCCGAATTTATTAAGTGCACGCACGGTGCCCCGGCCGACGGCGGCATACTTTAAGCGAGGCGGCAACCCACGCCGCGCGGTAATCGCGGTCATGGCCTTGTGCACCGCATTTGGACTTACAAAGAATGCGCGGTCGAATTCGTCAAGCCGGTTGATCTGCGCGTTTAAAGGCGCCTTATCTTCAAGGTCGGCGATTTCGATCACCGGAAAAAGCAGCGGGTCGCCGCCCGCATCGCGGATTAATTCAGCGAGCGACGCAGCCTGGTGCGCCGGGCGGGTCAACACGATGCAGCGACCCGCGAGTGAGCCACCCTTGTCCATCATTCACACGCAATCCGCCAAACCCGCGTACGCCGCATCAGGCACCGAGTGCGGCGAGTATTTCCGTCGCACCTTGCGCGCGCAATCGTGCCGCGAGCTCAATGCCCAGCCTTTCCGGATCGCGCGCATCGGCGGTCAGCTCGGCGCGCACAACTTGTGTACCATCTTTTGTCGCGACCAACCCGCGCAGGCGTAGACGGTCGCCTTCGAGCTGCGCATAAGCGCCGAGCGGCAGTTGGCAATTGCCGGCGAGGGCGCGCGAGAGGGCGCGTTCGGCGCGCACGCAGGCATCGGTGGGGCCGTCATGCAGCGCGCGCATCATAATGATGATGTCAGCACGGCCGGCGAGGCATTCAATGCCGAGCGCGCCTTGACCCGGGGCCGGTAAACTTTCCTCCGGCGTCAGAATCGCTGTAATGCGCCCGGCCAGACCGAGCCGCTGGAGGCCAGCTGCCGCCAGCACGATCGCCGCATACTGACCGTCATCAAGCTTTTTAAGCCGCGTCAGCACGTTGCCGCGCAAAGGTTCGACGATCAATCGCGGGAACTGCGCGCGTATCTGGCTCTCGCGACGCAGGCTCGACGTGCCGACGCAGCTACCGTCGGGCAATGCGGCAAAGTTTGCAAATTGATTGGACACGAAAGCATCGCGCGAATCGGCGCGCTCGGTGATCGCCGCGATTGCGAAGCCGGGCGGCAACACCATCGGCACATCTTTCATCGAGTGCACCGCGATATCGGCACGACCAGACGCGAGCGCGTCTTCGAGTTCCTTGACGAACAATCCTTTGCCGCCGATTTTGTCGAGCGCGCGATCGAGAATGCGATCACCCTGCGTCGTCATCCCGAGAATCGTCATTTTTGATTGCGGATATAATTCAGCGAGCCGCGTTTGTATGTTGCGCGCCTGCCACATTGCCAGTGCGCTTTCACGCGAGGCGATGACGATGGCAGGACAAGACGAATACTGAGCGGCGCTAATCACGCGGTGGGCCTGCCGAAATGAAAATGGGTGACTACTGGCGGCAAATGGTTGTGCGGCTGATTTTAGCATGCGGCCTGGTGACGGCCAGCGCGCCGGCGCTCAGTGCGCCGCTTCAGTATGCCGATGATCTGGCCGCCGTGAGGCGCCAGGTTGCAGCCGCCCACACGCCCATCATGCTTGTTTTCACACGGCCCGATTGCCCGTACTGTGCGCGAGCCAAGAAAGATCATCTCGAACCGCTCAGCGTAAGCCGCGACTATGGCGCCCAAGTGGTGCTGCGCGAAATCGATTCGCTCAACGAGCGCCTGGCTCTACGCGGCTTTGACGGCGTCATGACCACGCATCGTGCATTCGCGCGCAAATACGGCGTGCG
>JANYCE010000189.1 GCA_025360445.1 Betaproteobacteria bacterium | reverse complement strand
CGAGAATGGCGATGTGATGATGCGCTGCGAGATGCCTTTGTTGGCGATCGACGCGACGTCATACACGCGCATGCCGCCGCGTCCCTCGGCCACGTACAAGTATTCGCCGCGCAACTGCAGACAGCTTGCGCGCCCGGCAGTTGAGCGATCGTGCGCGTCCGGGAGCTTGCGGTCGCGTTTAAGATGAGTCGCATACCAGTCCGGGTAGGCATAACGGTGCAGGTAACTGCCGATCACGGCTTGCGGCTCTTCCCATTCGGTGACTTGGACAGCTTCGACGTGTTTTTCCTCGCCTACCCATGCGTTGTATCCGATCAACCCGATATAACCGGTCCCGTGCAACAAGGTTTGCGCCAGGATTGCGTTGTTGTCGTTATCAGCGGACAGGTGGCAATCCGAGCAGGTCTTGGTTTCGGTTTTGCGCTCGGTATGCGGGTAATGCGGCGCGAACGCCTGACTGGAGAATCCAGCCGCCGAGGTTGGTGGCTGCTGTATGTAAATTTTTTCGCGGTTCGCATTCGTGGACGACAATACGAGCGCCGACGAAGAGCGAATTGGCGTGATCTTGCCGCCCTTGACCGGCCCGTGGCGCCCGAGGTGGAACATGTCGTCGCGCACGACCTGCGGGTTGTAAGTCGCGTAATTGCGCGTGAAGCCGCCTTCATAGTGTTTGCGCTCGGTCTTCTCGTTTGCTTCGATCGGCAGGTGACAGCCGGAACAACTCGTCGTCCACGAGGTGTGGCAGGTCTGGCACGTCATCTTGTCGTCGCCATGGGCGCGCTTGTCCACCGGCACGTCGAGCCCCCAGCGCTGGGAAAAGTTGTCGTATTCGCCCTGCGCAACGAGCTTGGCGCGCGCAGCCTTCGGGTTATAGGACGCGTGTTTCGGGTTGACCGTATCCTTGACGAGCGACATCTGCCATTCCTTGCCGGGCGTCAGCACCGAGCGTTGAAAGAGCTTGCCCTCTTTCCACTCGAAGCGCTTGCGGCCGTCAGGGGTGCGCATCAGGCTCATATCGGTGCCGCCGGGGCGCGCCGCAGGGCCGGAGGTGTAGAGCGTCGGATAGTTGCTGGCGGTGCCATGACAGTCCGAGCATTCGATTTCGATGGCGGCCGCGACCTCACCGTAGATGTGGCCGTTGCCGTGGGAGTCCTGCGCAAAATGGCAATCCGAGCAATGCATGCCGAGTTCAAGATGGATCGACGTCAGATGCACGGCTTTCTTGGGGTTCGCCGGATTAAATTTTTCCGGGTCAGTGTCCGATACCGGACTGCCGTCCTTGTCGAGCAAAGTGCCTTTGCGATCGCGCTTGAAGATCGCGCGGAAGTTCCACCCGTGGCCATGGTAGTCGGCAAACTGCGTGTCTTTAAGCGTCGGATTGAGCTTGGAGACGTTTTTAGAAAACTCAGGATCAGACCACTTGCCGCGGATCGCGGCCCCCTCCGGATTGCGCTCGAGAATGCGACGACGCTCTTCGTCCGTAGGGTAGCGCTGTTTTTCCGGCCACATCGACGGCGCATCAGACTCGTAATCCCACATCGTAAACCCATAGAAGCTGTTCACGAAGATGTTCGGCTGGTGCATGTGGCAAATCATGCACTGCGAAGAGGGAATCGCGCGCGTGAACTCGTGCTTGAGCGGGTGTCCCGATTTGTCTTTGGGAATGGTCGGGTCCACGGTGATCGTTTTGCCTTCATTGCCATATTTCGCGTACGGTCCCGAGCGCAGCGGGTCGCGGTCGTTCGCGTAGACGACATGGCAGCTTGCGCAGCCGGAAGAGCGATAGTCTCCGGGCTGCTCGTTGGTGCCGAGGAACCACATCAGCGGATCGTTGAGCCGGGTCTTCGTAATGTTGATGAGCGGCACCGCGATGCGCCCGCCAGTACCCGGGCCACGATTGGATTGTTTAATGTCCGGGCGCCCCGGTTCGTCAAGCATTTGCAGTTTGCCGGTACTGTTGGGCAATCCCACTTCGGGGAACTGGGTGCCGATGACGCGCCCGCCGCGCTCGAACACGCGGAATACATCGCCGGGAGGAACGGTTTCCCATGCGGGCAGCGGATAAAGCTGCGCGAGTACGCCTTTGCTCGTCAGCCAGTCATCCGGTTTGACCGGATTCATGATGGTAGCGGCCTCGCCGGTGCGCGTGTACGCCTCGCCGAGAACGCCGCGCTTGAAGGGCAGGATGCCATTGTTATACGAAGCGCCGTTAAACAACATGGCGCCAGTGGCCATCAGGCTGCGCTCCGCGGCCTCGATTATCGGCAGGTGACACGCGCCGCAGGATTCGCGCGCGACCCGGTAATCGGACGGATTGATGAAGCGCACAAATGCCGGACTTTCGCGATTGAGCAGCGTGTATGAACCTTCAGGATTACCCGAGGCAGGTGTGGCCCATTCCATCGGATAGCGCGGCAACACGTGCGCCTTACTCATCGCATCAAGATAAGACTTGTTATCCGCGCCGCCGTATTCGGACCCGGCAACCCGTTTAACCGCGGCATTTCCACCATGACAATCGGTGCATCCTAAAACGACCGCCGGATTAGCATGCATCGTATGGCGGTCCGATGCCGTATGGCATGTGATGCAACCGGCCGACTTCGCGTCGGCGTCCGTCAGCGTTTGCCGCTCAGGAGCAGGCGGGCTCGCTACTGCATCGGGCCCCGTCGGGGCAGTCGTATTCGCAAAGGTCAAGACCGACGCGGCAAGCAACAACAACAAAACGCACAGTAATCTCATCAGAAGGTCAGCAATAAGTTAATCAACGCCGAATACTGGGTCGAGTCAACAGCGTTGCCGTACAACTCGCGCAGGCCTTTGCCCGGGAAGAGCGCGCCTACGGACGCGTTCAGCACGACGTTCTGCGTGAAGAACGGACGGTACTGCACCCCGATCGAAGCGTCGATGCCGATCCGGGTGCTGTGCAACTGCTGATTGCGCAACACCGCAAGCGACGACAGGTTGTCGAACTCGAGATAATTGACGTTGGTGATAATGCGCAAACCGGGCTTCACGTCGAAGTCGGCGCCGATCCCGAGCAGATGCAGGCCGGGGTTGGTGAAGTTTGACTGGCCGAATTCGCGCGATGAACGCAATGACGGCAGGACGCCGTTGCGCATGGACAGCGCAACGCCACCGCCACCGACCAGCGGCACCCCCTGACGAATCCAGTAACTCGTATCCGCCCCGGCGAACTGCGGATTTTCCAGCACTGCATCGAAGCCCTGCGCCTTGCCGTCGAACGGATCTTTGTCGCCGGACGCAAACAAACCGCTCGCGCGCACGCGCACCCAGTCGAAATCGCGCGAGACTTCGAGCGCGCCGAAGAATGCGCCGATGGTTTCTCTCTGACCGGAAATCTGCCCACGGTCGTCATTGCCCACTGCGTAATAGGCGGACGCCGAGACGTTCCATTTGCCGATGTGGCCATCCCCGTTGTAGCCGAGATATGTCACGTCATAGTTGTGCGGTCGCCCGCTACCGAACACCGCCGGACGCTCCAGAAAACCGTTCGCGTTGTATAAGTCCGAACGATTGCCTTCGCGGTTACGGTTGTAGAGCACCGTAGCTTGGGAGGTAAAGCCCGGCACCAGCGAATCCTGGCGATACAGATTGAACATAAACACGTCGTCCGCGCGCAGACGCTTGGCAACATCGTTGAGCCCGCTGTTCGTGTCTTTCTCGAGACGCCGAAACCACCCGGCGTTGTACTGCCACTGGTTGTTGTCGCGGGTACCAAACACGCGCACACCGAACGGCTGATCAAGAAACAGGAACCCGCGAAAATCTGCCGTCACCGGCTGAATACCAACCCGCACGCTGTCAAAGTCAAAACGCGTCGACACGTCGCGCAAATGTTTGTCGACGAAGAGCTCCTGCACGCCGACGAAATTATCGTTGCGATCGGTGCCGAATGCCGGATTGACGTTGACGCCGCGCACTTCGTTCGTGATGGCGCGATTGACGTTAAACACGGGAACAAAGCGGAATTCGTAGTCAGGCGGCCTGAAGGTCGTGTTGCCTTTGA
>JANYCE010000188.1 GCA_025360445.1 Betaproteobacteria bacterium | reverse complement strand
GTAACGCTAAAACCGGGCGCTGAATGCAGTGAAACCGAACTCATCGCCCACGCGCGCAGCCTGCTCGCGCATTTCAAAGCACCGAAGAAAATAATTTTTGGCGATCTGCCGAAAAACGCAACCGGTAAAATTCAAAAATTCGTTTTGCGCGAGCACGCGCAAAAGCAGGATTGAGGATTGGAGATCGAAGATTGATGTGTAGAACCCGAATCTTTTTTGCGCAGTCCTGAATTCTCAGTCTTCGATCCTGAATGCTTAATCCTTAATCTTCCATCCTCGATCCTCAATCTTCCATCCTCAATCCTCAATCCTAAAGAGCTCCCTATGGACTTTACGCTGCCGCCTCAAGTAGAAAACTTCCGCCAACGCTATCGCGATTTCGTCGCTGAGCACGTGCTGCCGCTCGAGCGGGATCCGGCGTCGTTTGACGATCACGAGAACATTCGTCTCGACCTGCTCGATACACTGCGCGCCAAAGCGAAAGCCGACGGCTTGTGGGCGCCGCAAATGCCGAAAGAAGTCGGCGGTCAGGGTCTCAACATGGTCGGCATCGCCGCCTGCTATGAAGAAATGAATTACTCGCTGTTCGGCCCGGCGGTTTTTAACTGTGCCGCGCCTGACGACGGCAACATGCGGTCTCTTTATAAAGTGGGCACCGAAGCGCAGAAAGCGCGCTGGCTGCAACCGATCATCGACGGCAAGGTGCGCTCCTCGATCGTGATGACGGAACCGGCGCCAGGCTCAGGGTCCGACCCCACCATGATGCTCACCACGGCAACGAAAAAAGGCGACAAGTGGGTGATCCGCGGCCGCAAGTGGTTTATTACCGGTGCCGGCGTCGCACAGCATTTCATTCTCCTCGCCAAGACGTCCGACGATCCGCGCAAAGGCCTGACCGCTTTTCTGTTCGATCGCGATCAGCCGGGATGGCGCATCGTGCGCCGCATTCCAATCATGGGGCCGGAAGAACACGGCGGGCATTGCGAGCTCGAATTCGACGGCCTGGAAATCGCCGATGAAAACCGGCTGATGAATGTCGGTGACGGGCTCAAGTACACGCAGATACGACTGGGCCCGGCGCGGCTCACGCATTGCATGCGCTGGCTCGGGCTCGCACGGCGCTCGATGGCAATCGCGGCCGATTATGTGGAGCAGCGCAGCGGGCATGGCATCAAGCTCGCCGACCGCGAGTCGGTGCAGTGGCTGCTCGGCGACGCGGCAATGCAAATAGAAATCGGCCGCCTGCTCGTCATGCGCGCCGCCGACAAGCTGGATCGCGGCGACTTCGCGCGCAAGGAAGTGTCGATGGCCAAGGTCGCGGTCGCCGATGTGCTGCACCATGCGGTCGACACCGCGATCCAGTTAAACGGCGCGCGCGGCTACTCCGGCGACACGCCGCTCGAATGGATTTATCGATACGCACGGCAGGCGCGACTCGTCGATGGCGCATCTGAAGTGCACAAGATGGTGCTCGCGAAGTCTTTTATGCAGGAGCGCGGCGACTTCTGGTCATGGCAATGACCAAAATCGTAGCGCAGGCACGCCGCTCGGCGCCAACACCGCCGGCAGTTCACCTGAACCGTTTGCTGCCCTGATCAGGAAAACCCGCTATCAGTCTGTTTTGATGCCTGAGGTTTTAACGACCTTCGCCCACTTGGCAATCTCGCGGCGAATATAAGCAGCGAATTCATCCGGTGTCGTATTTCCCGGCTCGGAGCCTTCCGCCGCGAGCCGTGCGCCGATTTCAGGCAGTTGCAAAGCGCGCCTGATTTCAGCATTAAGTGTCATCACGATCGAGAGCGGTGTTGATGCCGGCGCGACGATACCCTGCCATGACGTTGCCTCATAACCTGCAAGGCCCGCTTCGGCAATCGTCGGAAATTCCGGCAACACGGCGAGCCGTTGCGCGCTGCTGATCGCAAGCCCCTTGAGTTTGCCGCTTCGGATATGCGGCATTACGATCGGCGGCTGGCTGAACGTAAGCTGTATATGGCCGCCGAGCAAATCGTTCAACGCGAGCGACGAACCTTTATACGGAACATGCGTGAGCTGGATGCCCGCCATAGCCTTTAACAGTTCGACCGCGAGGTGCGCGCCACCACCAGTGCCCGAGGAGCCGAAATTCAGCTGACCGGGCTTTGCCTTCGCGAGTGCGATAAATTCACGCAGGTTGTTGGCGGGCAATGCCGTTTGCACAGTTGCCAGATAAGGCGTCACGAGCGCGAGCGTGACGGGCGCGAAATCCCGCAACGGGTCATAGGACAGATTGGCAACGGTGCTCACATTGGTCGCCATCGTACTGACCGAACTCATGAGCAATGTATAACCGTCGGGCGGCGCTTTGGCGGTCATCACGGCCGCAATGGTGCCGCTGCCGCCGGCGCGATTGTCGACC
>JANYCE010000186.1 GCA_025360445.1 Betaproteobacteria bacterium | reverse complement strand
GCAGATGAAAATCCCAGTTGCAGTACAGCATGCCGAGCCCGCCGATTTTGACGGTGAGATTCGAAAACTGCGCGAGATTGCGGATATGCGCATGCCAGAGCTTAAACACTTCTTCGCGTTTGCCTTCGTACGGCGCAATGCCGAGCAGTCCGCCGCAATGATTCATGACGACGTTGGCTTCGGGAAAGGCGCGCAGCAGATCCGCGAGATCGTCCAGTTGCGGATGAAACAGCCACGCTTCGAATGAAAGCTTCGCCGGCTGCAGGCATGCGAAACCTTGGCGAAAAATCGGATCAAGCATCAAATGGCGCGGCACCTGGTGGCGGCCGAACATCGCGGCGTTGCCGGCGTCCCAGATCGTGCCGTAACGGATGCCCTTGAAGCGGCCATTGCCTGCCGCGGTGAGGGCTTCGAGGACCGGCGTCACTTTGTCGCCAAGCATAAGATCGGCGTGGCCGACGATGCCGGCGCACAGACGCGTCTTGCCGTAATGGCCGCTCGCGCCCATTGCCGCGATGCCGTTGACGAACTCGACTTCGCCGACCGGTTTCATTTCAGCGAGTCCATCGACGCGATACATCACGCCGGCTTCGACAAACACTGTTGCGATAATGTTATGTCCACCGCCGACGTCGGCCGCCAATTCTTGCGCCAAGTAGCGCCCGCGCTGATCGTCCCATACATGATGATGCGGATCGATGATCGCCAGTTCCGGCTCGAGCGCCGGTTCATAGCGCTGTTTCGTCCATGCCTCCGCCTCCGCTAACGTGCGATAGGCGTGGCCGCGAAATTTATAGGGTTTGATCATTTCGCCGCGCCCGCACCGCGCCTTAGCGGGCCGGCAATTTTCCGCGCGGCAATGCGCGCAAAGCGTCGTAAATTTCGCGGTCGATCTCGAGGCCATCGCGGCGGTGGCGGACGCGTTCGCGAAACGCGCGTTCGCCCGGAAGGCGAATCTCCTCGACACCGGGCTGACGCGGCGTTGCTTTCACGCGCGCCAGCATCTCGCTCATATCGCGCCGAAAATCATCGAGCGGCAACAGCAAATCCGGCTTGACTGCCATGATCAGGTAACCGTAGGTTTTATCGTCGCCAAGTCCGGCGCCGGCGAGCACGCCGAGCGCCTGCATCGCGAGGCCTAAAGCAAATCCCTTGTAGCCGCCGAACGGCAAAATCGCGTGTACCTTCGCCGGGTCGCGCGTCGGGTTGCCGTCTTTATCGATGGCCACGTTCTCGGGCAACACCGCATTGCGCCGCTCTTGGAAAATCAAGTCGGTGCCCATGAAGGCGGCGGCGCCCAGGTCGATGATGAAAGGTTCGTTTAGAGTTGGAAATCCGAACGCGATAGGATTGGTCCCCGTCGCAGGGCCGCTCGAGCCCGGCGCCGCAACGTGGGCTCTGCTGCTCACGCTGTGAATTGCGACGAGCCCCGCCCGCGCGGCCATTTCCACATAGTGCGCGCTGCGGCCGCTCACCCATGAGTTGTTGACGCCGACGACCGCCATGCCATGCACGCTCGCCTTGTCGATTGCAACGCGCGTTGCGCGATACATCGCCACCATTCCATTGTTGTTGCCGCCGTCGAACAATGCGGACGTCGAGGTCTCGCGAATCGCGTGCATCGGGCGGCGCGGTTGCGTGAGTTGATGATGTTCGGCCACGTTGAGGATTTTTGGCAAGCCTGAATATTCGTAGCCGCACAACGCGGCGTCGACCACGTGGTCGGCGATGATGCGCGCTTCTTCGGCGTCGTAACCGATCTGCTCGAGTGACTGCACGGCCAGCGTTTGCGCTTCGTCGGCCGTCAACTGCACGCGCTCGTCAGAAATTATTTTCACTTGCTGCCTCGCTCCGGATCAAACACTACAAATCATTTTGCCGTCATGCCGGCCTGCCGCGCCAGTATAGCGAACTCATCGATCTGCTTGCGCAGGTAGGCGGCGAACTCCTCCGCGGAAGGGCTCGCAACGAGATTGATGCCTTGTTCAAGCAACCGGCTGCGCAGTTCACGCATGCCGGCCGCTTTCACGACTTCGGCGTGCAGGCGCTCGACGATTTCGCGCGGCGTGCCAGCGGGCGCCATCAAACCATTAAAAGTCGGATCGTGAAAGCCGGCGAGGCCTGCTTCCTCCATGGTCGGAACCTCGGGCAGCGCCGCTGACCGGGTGCGCGTAGTCACGCCGAGCGCGCGCAATTTACCGCTTCGGATAAACGGCAACGATGTCGTCACCTGGTCAAACCTCAGCATCACATGGCCGCCGACCAAATCGATTACCGCCGGCGCCGCGCCTTTATATTGCACGTTAAGCATGCGGATACCTGCGCGCCGGCCGAACATTTCGGCGGCGACGTGGCCCGTCGAACCGACGCCCGATGAAGCGCTCGTCAATTCGCCTGGCCGCTGTTTGGCGAGCGCGATGAATTCCTTGACCGTTTTGACGGGCAGTGCGGGATTAACGACAAGTACCAGCGGCACTTCGCCCGTCAGCGAAATCGCCGTGAAATCTTTGAGCGGGTCATAGCCTGCATCCGCGAGCAGCACCGGGACGCGGACGAATGTATTGGATATTGCCAATAGCGTGTAGCCATCGGGCGGCGCACTCTTCACATAGCGAGTGCCGACAAGCGCGTTCGATGCGGGACGGCTGTCGATAATGACAGCCTGGCCCAGGCCGCGCGTCAACTGGTCGGCAATTGCGCGCGCGATGATATCTTGGTTGCCGCCGGGCGCCACCGGATTCACGATGCGCACGATTTTGTTCGGATATTGCACGCTTTGGGCGCTGCCTTCGGATGCCGCTAGCAGCAGTGTAGCGAAAGCGGCGGCCGCGATGCCGCGCAAGATTGCGCAATGGCTCATGCGATCTGCCCGGCACTCCGGGTGCGCCCTGCGTGTTGACGTAAATCGAGTAAAGCCGCCGACACCGGAATACGTTTTCGGGTCCGCGCTGCGACAGCGTTTTGGCGTTTTAAAGTTGTCGTTCATCGCATGGATTTTTTCAATCTTACACAGGCAAAATGATGCTCATCGTGATTATCGCCATTTAATAACAGGATGTAACGAAACCTGCCGCGAGGAACCGCGCCATGGCTTGATCGCCCCTATCGCTTGCAAAGCGAGATGGATTTTGCTCCTGGCCGCCGCCCCGGAATGCCGGACCCGGCTTCAACTTTTCATCAACACGCGCTATGTAAAACCGCGAGATTGGATTATTGTTAAAGCGTCTAAATCCTACAGTGCCCCGCTGGTTATGTTCGATAACGCACAGAACCGCGGGGTTCGGTATGGATAATAAGAACCGGTACCTGCGAATTCTTTTCCTCCCTGAAGAAAATCCGCGGGTGCAGGCTCTCGGCAAAAATTTATTTTTCCCGGGAGCCTTTTTTGTCTGTCCGCAACAGAGCGTGATGCCTTCGCGTCGTACCAACGACCCTATCTTAAAATTAATTAAGTTTATCCGGGTTAAATAATGTTCATCACGGGACTCGGCACCGCCGCTCCGCCCAACCGGTATTCGCAAACTGATTGCTGGACCGCTTTCCAGGCGGCGCCGCAGTTCGCTCAGCTCGATCGGCGCGCGCGCGCGATATTGCAGCGCGTGCTACTGCACGACAATGGCATTAAACAGCGCGCACTCGCGCTCGATTCGATAGCCGATGCGTTCGAAATCAATCCAGACGTTCTGCATAAACGCTTTGCGCGCCACGCGCCGGCACTCGCAGCCGAAGCGGCGCGCAACGCGCTGCGCGAGGCGCGCGTTGGCGCGCACGATATCGACGCGGTCGTGATCAGTACGTGCACCGGCTACCTGTGTCCGGGCCTGACCAGTTATGTTGGCGATATGCTCGGCCTGAGGGTTGACATCCTTGCGCTGGATTTGGTGGGGCAGGGCTGCGGGGCCGCCATTCCTAACCTGCGCACGGCCGATGCGCTATTGCGTGCGGGCGATTGCCGCAAAGTTTTATCGATCTGCGTGGAGATTTGCAGCGCAGCGTTTTATCTGGACAACGATCCCGGCGTTTTGATCAGCGCCTGCCTGTTTGGTGATGGCGCCGGCGCGGCAGTGCTTGCCGCGGAGCCGGCCACCGGTTATCGCAGCATCGAATGGCGCATCGCGCACTCATTGCACGATCCAGCCGCGCGCGACACGCTGCGCTTCGAACTCAAGCAGGGCCTGTTGCGCAACATCCTCAAACCTGAGGTGCCGCAGCTGGTCGCCACACATGCAAGCACTTTACTCAATGAGGTATTGCACCGGCAGGGCATCGACAGACATGAGATCGCTACCTGGATCTGGCATGGCGGCGGACGCAAGGTAATCGAAGCGCTGCGCTGTGAAATCGGTTTGTCCGCCGCCGATGTCGAGTGGACGAGCCAGGTGCTGCGTGAATACGGCAACGTCAGCAGCCCGTCCGTGTACTTTGCGTTGCAGGCAGCGCTCGCTGGCAAGGCACCCGGCGGCTGGTGGTGGATGTCTTCGTTCGGGGCCGGCTTCAGTTGTCACGGTGCCTTGCTCAAGGTGGCATAGTGATGCAGCACAACTTCCATGGGAGCTGCAAATAATGCAGCGCACGGTTAAGCCCGAATGGCTCGACGATCTGCCGGCGGACGATCCGCGCGCGCGGCGCTCACGCCGCGACCTTCAGCGCATTAATGCAGTGATGATGAATAGCGCGCTCGTCGCACGCGAGTTACGGCGCGCTTTTCCGCGACAGCCGCCGCGGCTCATCGCAGAAATCGGCGCGGGCGACGGGCAGTTTATGCTGCAGGTCGCGCACCGCTCACCGCAGTGGGCTGCACTGCAGCTGCTTCTCATCGATCGATTGAATCTTTTCGATGGCGGCATCAACGCAAAATTTCGGGAAAGCGGCTGGCGGACGGAGGCGGTGACACTTGACGTGAACGACTGGCTTGCGCAGACCACGCCGCTCATCCCCGACGTAATCGTCGCCAATCTGTTCCTGCATCATTTCGATACCCGCGGGTTGTCCGAGCTCCTGTTGCGGATTTCGCAGCGCACGCGCGTTTTGATCGCCTGCGAACCGCGGCGCTCGCCTGTCGCTTTGGCAGGCAGCCGTTTGCTGGGCATCGCTGGTTGCAACGATGTGACCCGGCATGACGCAGTAGTAAGCGTGCGGGCGGGTTTTGTCGGCCGTGAGTTGTCCGATCTGTGGCCGGACCCGGCATGCTGGACGCTGCGTGAAGATCGCTATGGCCTGTTCAGTCATTATTTCGTGGCTATTAAAACCCCTTAGCGGGCCGGGGCGCGCACCTTTCCAACTTTATGGAAAATTGCTACGACGCTTTGGTTATCGGCGCCGGTCCCGCCGGCGCGACCGCCGCACTCATACTCGCGCGCGCGGGATGGTCGGTAGCCATAGTCGAGAGGGCGCCGTTTCCGCGGCGCAAAGTCTGCGGTGAGTTTATTTCCGCGACCAATCTGGGATTGCTGCGTCAACTCGGTGTCGCCGATGATTTTCTTGCCCGGGCGGGGCCGCCCGTGCGCAACGTCGGTTTGTACGCGGGCGAAACTTCACTGGCGGCGGAGATGCCGCGTACGCGCGATGGCATCGACCCGTTTGGCCGGGCGCTCGGACGTGAACATTTCGACGCGCTCATATTGGGAGCGGCCCGCAAAGCCGGCGCCGAAGTGTGGCAGCCCTGGACCGTGAAACAGTTAGATCGCGTTGCAGACGGCGGATATCAGGCGACCGCAACGTCCGCGGACAAGCAGACCGCCGCCTCCCTGCAAACACGTATTGTGATTGCCGCACACGGCTCATGGGAGGGCGGCCTGTTACCGACGCATGTTCATGCGGCGCCGGCGCGCGGTTCCGATCTCTTCGCCTTTAAGGCGCATTTTGCGCAGAGCGAACTGCCGGCGGATTTGATGCCTTTGTTGCTGTTCCCCGGCGGTTATGGCGGCATGGTGCATGCGGATGGCGGACGCGTAACCTTGTCTTGCTGCATTCGGCGCGACGTGCTCGCGCGTTGCCGCCGCGAACGCCCGCAGCAAAGCGCAGCCGACGCGGTGATCGCGCATATCCGTGCAAACTGTCGCGGCGTCGATAGGGCGCTTGACAGCGCCCTGCGTGACGGCTCGTGGCTGTCGGCTGGACCGATACGGCCCGGCATTCGCGTCGCGCGCGATGACGGAATCTTCGTGGTCGGCAATGCGGCAGGCGAGGCGCATCCGATCGTGGCTGAAGGCATCAGCATGGCCATCCAGTCATCGTCGCTGTTGTGTTCACGGCTCATGGCTCACCGCCCGGGGGCTCTGACGCAGCATTTGCTGGACTCTCTGGCCGTCAGTTATGCGGATAGCTGGCGCAAGAATTTTGCGCGTCGCGTGCATGCCGCTGCTGTGTTTGCCAACCTCGCGACGCGGCCGCTGGCCGCTCAACTATCGATCGCTGTGCTCGCGCGCGCGCCATCGATGCTGACGTGGGGTGCATACCTTGCCGGCAAATCGCAGCCGCCAGCTTTTATTCACGCTGACCTTGCGTAGAACAGCGCACCAACATGAGGCGGACATGCACTCCGAACTTGCGCGAATTGCGCCATGCCCCGACTTTTGCCGCCTTTTCACCATGATTAGAATGCATTAGCTTACTGGCACGTCGGTTGCTAAGGTTTTTTCATGAGCGAAGTCCTTTCCACCTGTTGCTACTGCGGCGTCGGCTGCGGTGTCATCATCGAGACCGATGAACAACGCATCACAGGCGTGCGCGGCGACCCTGCGCATCCCGCTAACTTCGGCCGCTTGTGCACTAAAGGCGCAACACTTCATCTCACTGCGGACTCGACAGCGCGCGCGTTATATCCGGAACTGAGGCGCTCGCACGCCGCGCCGCGCGAGCGCGTCGATTGGGATAGCGCGCTTGATTACGCCGCCGACAAATTTGCCAAGGTGATTCGCGAACACGGCCCCGACAGCGTTGCCTTTTACATTTCCGGCCAGCTACTGACCGAAGACTATTACGTGTTCAACAAGACGGTGACATTGCGCGGCTTACAAGCCGGCGTGGCGAACTCGCCGTGAGGGTGGCGGCGTCAGACGAGATGCGCGCCGCGCAGGTTTTCATGCCGATGCATTGGGGCGGGCAGTTCAGGCGCGGCGGCGTCGTCAATGCATTAACACTGCAAACTCGCCTTAAATGCGGCACTGAGTGCGGCTCCTGCCTGTCGGAATTAAAACGCATGGCCACTGTCAGAATTGAGGAGCCGGGAGCGGGGACGGAGGCGCCGGCCGGGCAGGTCTCCCGATCACGCTTGGTTGCTCGATCCTCAATCCTCAATCCTTGACGCCCAACCCTCAATTCTGAATTTATGACCTACGCCAATTACATCAAAGACATCGGTCGCGGCGGCCAAAACGCCGGCGACCTTTCTGAGCACGCCGCGCATCATCTGTTTGGTGCGATGCTCGACGGCGGCGTGCCGGATCTCGAACTCGGCGCCATCCTCATTGCACTGCGCGTCAAATCGGAGTCGCTCGCTGAGCTGCTCGGTTTTTACAGTGCGTTAAGCGAGCGCGTGTTCCGCCTGCGCGCGCCCGCGGGCAAAGCCAAGCCGATTGTGTTGCCGAGCTATAACGGCGCGCGCCATCAGCCGAATTTGCTGCCGTTGCTCGCATTGCTGTTGCAGCGTTTCGGCGTGCCGGTGCTCATACATGGCCCGTTAACCGGCAACGGCCGCATCGCTACTGCATACATTCTGCGCGAGCTCGGCGTAATGCCCTGTGCAAGTTTAACGCACGCGCAGGAGGCACTCGACACCGGCGGCATCGCGTTCGTGCCGACCGCAGTGCTGGCGCCGGGGCTCACCGATCTGTTAAGCCTGCGCGCGCGGCTCGGCGTGCGTTCGAGCGCCCATTCGCTGGCCAAATTGATCGACCCCTTCGAAACCGAAAGTCTGCGCATCGTCAGCGTTTCGCATCCGGCCTACCTTGAACTGATGCGCGAGTTCCTGCTGGCGACCAGTGCGAATGCGATGTTATTGCGCAGCACCGAGGGTGAAGCGTTTGCCAACCCCAAGCGCCGGCCGCGCATCGAATATTTTAAGGACGCGAACGGGCAGATTTTGTTCGAGGCGGAGGCCGGCCCGGTAAAAAGCATTCCGACACTGCCCTCGGCGATCGACGCAGTGACGACCGCCGCGTGGATCAGGGGAACTCTGGTTGGCGAAGCTCCGGTTCCGCTGCCGATCGTCAATCAGCTGGCAGGCTGCCTTTACGCGAGCGGATATACCAGCGATATGAACCAGGCGAAAGCCATCGCGGCCGTTGCGACCGGGAGCCTGGCTGCCGCATGAAGCACGCCCGCCGAGTCATGAAAATGTGCGCATCCAGGAGCGATACGCCGATGGTAAGCCGTCATGCTCGTCGATGAAGTCGTCCAGCGCGCCGAGGTATTGCAGCAGGCGCTCGAGCGTGCCGGCTATAACGTCATAGCGTAAGACGTTCGATTTGCACCGCCAGGTCGGCCGGCGTGAGCGCATCGGCAGGACGAGCTTCTTAAAATCGTCGCCAAGACCGGCAGCACCGTGTTGATGGTGACTTACGACGTCGACGAAGCCGTGCTGCTGTCCGACCGCATCGTGATGATGACCAACGGTCCGGCGGCCACTGTCGGCGACATCGTCACGGTCGACCTCGCGCGCCCGCGCGAACGCCTGGCGCTCGTCAAGGACAAGCGCTATCACGATATCCGCGGCCGCGTGCTCGAGTTTTTGTACCAGAAACAGTTGCGGCCGGCAGCGTGATCTGCGTTAAGCAGCGCGTACCGGCAGGGATTTGGCCTCGCGTTTCAAATGCACAACCGCCCACAATGATGCGCAAATTGTGATTCAGCACTGCAACAGTGCAATCGGTACTGAAGCGGCGGCATGGCACTGTGAATTTTGTGTTTTGGTTCAATCGATTGACGATTTCACACCGGCTCTGGCATGACGATTGCTAATACTGGATTGCTAATACTGTTTAACAAAGAAGCAGGTCCAATGGCGGGCATGCTGAAGTGCAAAGGGTTCAATTCACGGTGCGCGCTGATAGGGACAATGGCGTCCGTATCGAGAGGGATTTTTGCGAGATGGACTTTATTTTTGATCACGAGCGCAGTGCGGAGAACATCATCAAAGCAAACATAGGCAAGGTCTACCTGGTCGGCGCCGGGCCGGGTGACCCAGAACTGCTCACGCTCAAAGCGGTGCGCGCTCTGGCAGATGCCGATGTCGTGATGATCGATGACCTCGTTGACAGGCGCGTGCTCGCACACGCGCCGGCCGCACGCGTGATCGAAGTCGGCAAACGCGGCGGTTGCAAGTCAACGCCGCAGGCCTTTATTGAGCGCCTGATGGTGCGCCTCGCGCGGCGTGGTCATATCGTTGCCCGCGTCAAAGGCGGCGATCCGTTTGTGTTCGGGCGGGGGGGCGAGGAGGCATTAGCGCTAGCGAAGGCGGGCATCGATTGCGAAGTCATCTCGGGCATCACTGCCGGAATTGGTGTGCCCGCAGCGCTTGGCATACCGGTCACTCATCGCGGCATGGCGCGCGGGGTGACCTTCGTGACCGGTCATACCGGCGACGGTACGGCGCCTGACTGGCGCGCGCTTGCGCACACCGGCACCACGCTTGTGATCTACATGGGCATGCAGCGGCTGACCGAAATCATCGGCGCATTGCAAAGCGCGGGCATGCCCGCTAATACGCCTGCCGCAGCGATTGCGCACGGCACGACAGAACGCGAGCGGCATGTCATCGGTACGCTCGCGACACTCGCGGACGCAGTGCATGGCGCGGCGCTCGGCAGTCCCGCGCTAATCGTGATTGGCGAGGTGGTTTCGCTCGCACATGCGACCGCACGCTGTGCGTCTCAGTTGCGCACAGCTTGATGATACCCGGAGCCACAATGCAAAAAATGAAGCTGGTAATGATAGGCAACGGCATGGCGGGGGTGCGCACGATCGAGGAGTTGCTGAAAATTTCGCCCGACCTTTACGAAATCACTGTGTTCGGCGCCGAGCCGCATGCGAATTACAACCGCATCCTGCTGTCGCCTGTACTCGCAGGTGAAATGACGTTGAAAGAGATCATGCTGAACGATCTCGATTGGTATGCGGCAAACAACATCAAGCTTCATCTCAACAAGAAAATCATCAAGATCGACCGCGTCGCCAAAAAAGTAATAGCGGCGGATGGCACCGAAGCGGAGTACGACCGCCTGCTGCTCGCGACCGGTTCCAA
>JANYCE010000348.1 GCA_025360445.1 Betaproteobacteria bacterium | reverse complement strand
GCGGCTCGGCGGGCGCTTCAGGAATATGCCGACTTTCGCTGAACAGGGTTATGACGTCGTCAATGAAAACTGGCGCGGCATCTTCGGCCCGCCCGACATGCCCGCCGGCGTCGTTCAATACTGGAAAAACGCGCTGACGCAGATGGTGCAAAGCGCCGCATGGAAAGCGGAGCTCGACAAAAACCAGTGGGTCAACACGTTCGAAACGGATGGATTCCGCGCTGCGCTCGACCGCGACAACGCGGACTACGCCGCGTTGTTAAAGCAGCTCGGGTTGTCGAAACAATAAGCCGCCGAACATTCGTGCTCTAGCCTGAACTGCGGCAACCAGCCGGCTAAGCTTGTTGCCGTCTGGATCGTAAATAACCCGCCGCGCTTCGCACGCGGCGGATGCCGACCTTGCGAGGTGCAACCGCCATTTTGCATCTGTCTTTTTGTCGTCTTTTTTAGTTTTCTTGTCCGACGCATTTTCTTTCTGGTCGGTTTTCTCGCTTTCCGCACCGCCTTTCTTATCCGCTTTCGATAGGTCTTTTTTGGCATCGACCTTCGCAGGCTCGGCAGTTTTGGCTGACGTTTGAGCGGCCATCGCGTTACCCAGCAGCGCGAACACCGAACCGATCAGCAAAAGCAATTTTTTTATTTTGAGCTCTCCAAAAGTTAAATTACGACATTATTGAAGCCGCGCAGACGCGGCACAGTCATTTTTACTAGGACAATTTTTACTAGAACGTACGAACGTCCCGCCCCGGTTGACGGGCGCGAAACTCACGGTCGCAAACGCATACTCTTCGGGAATTGTCGCGTTGTTCTGACAATTTACGCTGGAGAACTCTATGCGGCATCTGTGTGCTGCAGCTTCGATTATTTCAATTCCTCCGGGTCCGACGGATCGACGCCGAGGGCGCGATTGCGGGCTTTCTCGCCGAGTGCCGCGAGCCGGTTAACTTCGGCATAAAACGCCGGCAGAGCGCCATTGAGTTTCGCCAGAATTTTTTGAAAGTTAGGCACCAGCGTGGTGTAAAAAGAAATCGATGCAAGCTTGGCGTTGTTGGGATCATCGAGAAAACGGTCGTAACCGGCAAAGCCACCCCACTCTTGTTGCTTCAACTGGCGGTAATCCTGTTTAAGCGCTTCGAACATTTCAACTTTTCGCTCGAGCATCTCAGCGGGTGCGAACTTGCGGCGATAAAGTTCGCCGAGCGCGCGCCGGTGCTTAATTACGAGCGCTGAAAACTGCGCTCGCCGCTGCTGCGAGCGCACGAAGTCAGCGCGCATTTTGTCGTCACCGTAGCGCTCAAGCCAGCGCGAGATGCCTTCGGTTTCGACCGCTACCGCAAACGATTCGTTGAACTCGGTATCGTTTTTCACGTACATGACCTGATGCGCGAGTTCGTGAAAGATCAACCGCGCGACTTCGTAGTCGGAATAATTGACGAAGGTATTGAGCACCGGATCGTTAAACCAGCCGAGCGTCGAATAGGCGGGCACGCCGCCCACGTGGACGTCGTAACCGGCGTTGCGCAATTCGCCCGCGAAATTATCCGCGCCGGCTTTTGAGAAATAACCGCGGTAACCGACGCAGCCTGCGATCGGAAAACACCACTGCTCGGGCTTGATCGAAAACTCCTGCGTTGCGAATACATTCCAGACCACGAACGGCCGCCCCAAATCCGCATAACTGCGATAACTCCGGTTGTCGGGCAGTTTTAATTCGCTGCTCGCATATTCGCGAATGCGCAATGTTTGCTCGAGCCGTTGTTTCAGCGGCGCCGGGGTAGCCGGATCCGCCAGCAGGTCGGTAATTTCCTGGCGGCTTTGCAATAACGAAAACTGGCCTTCGACCGATTGCAGGTAATAGCTCAGATGTGTGCAGCCGCTAGCCAGCGCCAGGGTCGCGATCAAGAGGATTGCGAGCGAGCGCATTATCAGCTCGCCGCGCTGTGGTCGAACCGGCCGGTGCGGATAAATGCGGCTGTCTGCTTGCCCACGCGGCGTGAAAACAGCATGCCCGTATGCGAAACGGGCAGCTCGATGCGATCGCATGCTGCAGAAAGCCGCGTTTCAGCGACTGCCACCGCGCCGTCGTTTGGTTGTGGCAGATTGCGGGCGACCAGCCGTCCAAGCCCGAGCGACATCGTGCCCGCGATGACGCCAATTTCGCGCCCCGGAAACTCCGTAGGCTTTTTCAGGTAAGACCACTCGGCAATGCTGCGGCCGAGCATGCGCGTGCCCAGTGCACTTCGGGAAAGCACATCGCCTGAGTGCGTGCCGCCGTACGGCGTGCCGAGCAGCACCGTGCGCCCTGGCTTTAAATTTAAATCTCGCCCAAGTATGTGCAGAATAATAAGGCCGCCGAGACTGTGGCCGACCCAGTGCACGGGGGCCGCATCAAGACTATGGGCAAATTTCGCGAGCCGGTCCGCGTTTTGCGTCAACGTAAGGCGCACGGAAGGATAGGAATAGCAGATCGCTTCAATCCCCTCGTTTGCCAGATAGCGCCGCTGCAGCTCCATCAGCAGACCATGCGTCCACAAGCCGTGAACGAGCACAGTAACGGCGCGCTGACTCTGCATTCAAGTTACGGTCGTGAGACCGGCGTCGAGGTGGCCGGCGTCGCCCCAGACTTCCGAGTGCCACGCGCCGCCTTCGTAACGAAACCGATTTATCCCCGCATTCACCAGAGCGAAATCGCGGCGCGCCGTGAGCTCGATCCCATTCGCTGCGCGATACGCGACATCGCACACCAGACCATGCGTGACGATGACGACAAGTTCACCGGCATGACGGCCGGCAATTTCGGTAAGGCAGGCCAGCGCGCGGTCGCGGAATCCCGTAGCGCTCTCGCCGCCCGGCACG
>JANYCE010000180.1 GCA_025360445.1 Betaproteobacteria bacterium | reverse complement strand
GTGGGGCCGGCTTTACCGGTTGCTAAAAGATGTGTTCCCGCGCGCGCGCTACCACTTCAACAAAGCGCTCGCGCGCATCGAGCAGGATGCTGCGGGCGTCACCGCGCATTTTGCCGATGGCTCGCACGCAAGCGGCGAACTTCTCATTGGCGCCGACGGCATTCGCTCGACGGTGCGCGCGCAATTCCTGCCGCAGGCGAAGCCGCAGTACGTGGGATATCTTGCATGGCGCGGGCTTGCTGATGAAGGCGCAGTCAGCGAGGACACCCGCCGCGCGTTGTCCGATCGCATGGGGTTTGGTCTGCCGCCGGGCGAGCAGATGCTGACTTATCTGGTTGCCGGGCGCGGCAACGCGACGCGACCGGGTGAACGCCGTTTTAATTTCGTCTGGTACCGTCCCGCCGCTGAGCAGACCGAACTGCGTGCGTTGTTCACCGACTCGCAAGGCCGGCATTACGAACAGAACATACCGCCCGATCGTATACGACCCGAGGTGATCGCGGACATGCATGCGACTGCCGGGCGGCTGCTCGCACCCGTGTTTGTCGATGTCGTGCGCGCGACGAAGGAACCGCTGTTTCAGCCGATTTACGACCTCGAGTCCTCTCAACTTGCTTTCGGCCGCGTTGCGCTGCTGGGCGATGCGGCATTCGTCGCGCGTCCGCACGTGGGACTGGGTGTGACCAAAGCGGCGGGCGATGCGGTTGCGCTCGTCGACGCATTATCCGAATTCCCTTCCGATGTCGCCCGCGCATTGCACGCGTATGCAACGGAGCGGCTCGAGTTTGGCAGAGCCATCGTTGCCCATGCACGCCTGCTCGGGTTGGGCGTGGGCCCCGCCGTGGTCAGTGGTCCGCAGGCGGCATTAATCGCACATTTGCGGCGGCCCGAAGTTGTCATGCGCGAAATCGCCGTGCCCGACTGGGCGCAGCGGTCTTTGACGCTCAGCCGGCTTCAAGTAACATAGCCCGACCATAAGGCCGCGTCATGCGCGCGGTTAAAGTTTTTTCACTTACCTTCCGGAGGAGCACCATGACCGACCGCACAAAGAAATTTGTTGCCAGCGATAAACGCCGCAAGCTGATCCTTGGCGCCTCCGGTGCAGCCGCCACTGCGGCAACGTCGCCGTTCTGGTTCAACATCGCGCATGCGCAGAACAAGGCGCCCATTAAAGTTGGCTTTCCAACGCCGCTCACCGGTCCGTTCGGAACGGAGGCGCAGGACCAGGTGCGCTGCGCCGAAATCGCGATCAAGGAATTCAATGAGTCCGGGGGCCTGAACGGGCGCATGGCGGAACTGCTGGTGCGTGATGACAAGTTGAATCCCGGCGAAGCCGCAACGCGCACGCTGGAATTGATCGAAAAAGAAAAAGTCAGTTTCGTTGTCGGCGCGTTGTCGGCCGCGGTGCAGCTGTCAGTGAATAATGTGTGCAAGGAACGCGGCATCATTTACAACTCGATCAGCCAGTCGGATGCGATTAGCGAGATCAAAGACTTCAGCAAGTACACGTTTCATGAGGCGATGAATCCGCACATGACGTCTGGCGCGGTCGCGCGGTATGCGATTCCGAAATTCGGCAAGCGCGTGGTGTTTTTTACGCCGGACTATGCGTACGGGCATGAAATGCTGCGCGGCTTTCAACGCGCGGGCAAGGAGTTGGGCATGGAGACGCTCGCTGACTTGCGCTATCCGCTCGGCACCAGCGACTACACGTCGTTCTTTCCGCGCGTGCAGTCGCTGAAGCCGGACATTCTGTGCATGATCAACTTCGGCCGCGACCTCGTGAACGCTGCCAAGCAGGCGTACGATTTCGGCATCACCAAGCAGGTCAAGATCGTGACGCCCGTATTGCTGATCAGCGCGCGCATGGCAGCCGGCCCGGAGCCGTTCGAAGGCGTCGTCGGTGCGACTTCCTATTACTGGAAAATCGAGGATTCGCTCCCGAGCGCCAAGGCATTTAACGACCGCTATCGCATAGCGCATCCCGGCACGGTGCCGACCGACTACGGCGCGCTCGGGTATGCGGGTGTGCGTGCGGTGCTGACGGCGGCGCGCAATGCAAAGAGCACTGACTCCGACAAAGTGATTCCTGCGCTGGAGGCGCTTAAGTATGATTTTTACAAAGGCCCGCAGTCGTATCGCAAATGCGATCACCAGTCAGTGCAGTCGCTGATCCTGCTGCAGTCGAAATCAGCGGCAAATGTGCGTGACAAGAACGACGTGTTCGACGTCATCGGCATCGACAACGGCAGCGATAAAATGCTGCGCTCGTGTCAGGAACTCGGGCACAAAGCCTAGTTATCCGGCACGATAGGGCGGCCGGATAACTCGCCGCATACGAGTGCACGCGGAGAGCACGTCTCAAGCCGGCGGACGCGTCATGATTTAGTTACATCCTCCCCTTCAAGGGGAGGACTGAGGAGGGGATGGGTGCAAATGAATCACAACAAAGTTCGGATGACCCATCCCCATCCCGCCCTTCCCCTTGCCCCCCAAGGGGACTTCCTTCGGGGCGAAGGGGAAGGAGCGATCAGCGCTTCGCGTTGCATTGCTGTATGAGCGGAATCACGCTCGACCTTCTGCTGCTGCAAATCGTCACCGGCATCGCGCTTGGCGCGGTGTACGTGCTGGTTGCGCTCGGGTTGTCGCTGATATTCGGCATGCTCGCGGTGGTTAATTTCGCGCACGGCGCGTTCTTCATGGTCGGCGCCTACATGGGCGTGTGGCTGTTCGCGCAGACCGGCAACTTCTGGGTGTGCCTCGTGCTGGTGCCGTTCGGTGTGGGCGCAATCGGCCTCATTACCGAGCGCGTGCTAGTGCGTCCGCTTTATGGACGCGGCATCGACTATCCGCTGCTGCTGACGTTCGGCCTGTCGTACATATTCGTCGAAGTCGTGCGCATGACGTTCGGCCTGAACGGAATACCGTTCGCCACGCCGCAGGGTCTGACGGGCGCAGTCAATATCGGCATCGGGCATTTCCCGCTGTATCGCCTGTTTCTGATCGGCGCGACCGCGCTCATCGTGATTGCGCTCTATCTTTTCATCGAAAAGACTTCGTACGGACTCATCATCCGCGCCGGCGCGCGCGACCCCGAG
>JANYCE010000303.1 GCA_025360445.1 Betaproteobacteria bacterium | reverse complement strand
CGCAGCGGCCAACGCGTTATCGACTTCAGAGACCCATACAAACTTGAGCTTCTCGCGCGCTTCGGCCGGCACGTCTTCAAGGTCGCGGCGATTGCGCTCCGGCAGCAGCACGGTTTTGATTCCCGCACGCAGTGCGGCCAGTACCTTTTCCTTGACGCCGCCAATCGGCAGCACGAGGCCGCGCAGACTGATTTCCCCGGTCATCGCGACGTCCGCGCGCACCGGCCGGCCAGTCAGCAATGATGACAGCGCAGTGAACATTGCGACACCCGCACTCGGCCCGTCTTTAGGCGTCGCGCCCGCCGGCACGTGCACGTGAATATCCGACTTGTCGAGAATTTCCTGGGCGATCCCGAGTTGCGCTGAGCGCGCCTTGACCAGAGAAAGCGCGGCCTGCGCGCTCTCCTTCATTACGTCGCCGAGTTGCCCCGTTAAAATCAACTTGCCGCTGCCGGGCATCCGCGTCGCCTCGATAAACAGAATATCGCCGCCGACCGGCGTCCACGCAAGACCTGTCGCCACCCCCGGCACGCCGGTGCGCATCGCGATTTCGGCATCGAACCTGGGAGCGCCGAGAATCGCCGCGAGATCTTCGCGATTTATTTTCACCGCTTCGGCGCTGCCCTCGGCAATGCGCACGGCAATGTTGCGCAAGATTTTACCGATCTCGCGTTCGAGATTGCGCACGCCGGCTTCGCGGGTGTAATCGTCGATGATTGTCATCAAGGCTTCATCGCTGATTTCGCACTGCACCGCCTTCACGCCCGTTGCTTCGAGTTGGCGCGCAACCAGGTAGCGGCGCGCAATCTGCAGCTTCTCCTGAGCCGTGTAACCGGGCAGTTGAATAATCTCCATGCGGTCGCGCAGCGGCACGGGAATTGTATCGAGCACATTGGCGGTGCAAATGAACATCACATCGGACAAATCGAAGGACACCGCTAAATAGTTGTCGCGAAATGTCGAATTCTGCTCGGGGTCAAGCACCTCGAGCAATGCCGACGACGGATCGCCGTGAAAGCCGCCCGCGCCGAGCTTGTCTACTTCGTCGAGCATCATTACGCAATTGCGCGTCTCAATTTTGCGCAGGTTCTGGATGATGGTGCCCGGCAGCGCACCAACGTAAGTACGCCTGTGGCCGCGGATTTCTGCTTCGTCATGCACGCCGCCCAGGCTTATGCGAACAAATTTGCGCCCGGTCGCACGCGCAATGCTCTGGCCGAGCGAAGTCTTGCCGACGCCGGGCGGACCCGCAAAGCACAGGATCGGACTTTTACCGGACGGGTTTAATTTGCGCACTGCCAGATATTCAAGAATCCGCTTCTTGACTTTCTCGAGGCCGTAGTGGTCCTCATCGAGGATGCGGCGCGCCTCGACAATTTCGATCGCGGTGGCCGGCTCAGCCGACCATGGCAATTCGATCAGCCAGTCGAGGTATGAACGAATCATTGAATATTCACTGGCGCCCTCGGGCATGCGCGCAAGCCGCTTTAATTCTTTGCGCGCCTGCTTTTCAACTTCCTCCGGCATTTGCGCGGCGGTAAGCGCTTTCTCCATCTCGGCAATTTCTACGCTGCTGCCCTCGTCTTCGCCAAGTTCTTTCTGGATCGTGCGCATTTGCTCCCGCAGTAAATGCTCGCGATTTCTGCCGTCGATCGCCTCGCGGGTGCGCTCGTCGATGTCGCGCGACACTTTCAACACTTCTATCCGGTGCGATAAAAGGTCGAGCAGCTTGTCGAGCCGCGTTGTGATGTCGAACGTTTCAAGCAGCTTTTGCTTTTCTTCCGGACTCACATCCATCAGTCCGGCGATAAAGTCCGCGAGCCGCGCAGGTCCCTCGACGCCTTTAAGCGCGGTGACCATGTCTTCGGGCACCTGCGGCAAAAGCTTCAGGATTTCCAGTGCGCGATGTTTGAGATTGAGCGCGCGCCCTTCTATCTCCGCGTCGATCTGAGCCGGATCTTCGATGATTTCGACGCGAGCGACAGTAAATGGGTAGCCTTCAAGAAACTGCGTCACGCGAAAACGCTGGACCCCCTGGCAGATCGCATAATGCGAGCCATCGGGCGCGGTGATGTAGCGCACCACATTGGCCGTCGTGCCGACCCAATGCAAATCAGCGGGCCCCGGAATATCGACGTCGGGCTTCGACTGGAGCAACACGCCGAGCGGACGCTCAAGCCGTGCAGCTTCCTGCGCGGCCGCGCGCGAGCGCTCGCGTCCCACCGTCAATGGCAGCACCACGCCGGGAAACAACACAGCCTGGCGCACCGGCATGATGATCAGCGCATCGTCAGGCAGCGGGCGGGACACGCCGGTGCGCGCGGTTTCGGCCGTCGCTGCCGCCGTCCCGACGTGACCCGCCGCGTCGGCACTGACCGGATTCATATTTTCAATAATGTCTTCGTTCATGTTTGCTCCGCCTTGCGTAGCCTTAAGATGAGACAACCTTCATTGAATTCACGCCCTGCCGCTTCGAGCCGCAGGTTCGACAGCGGAATGCGGCGCTCGAAATAACCATACGGAATTTCGAGCCGCTGAACTGCGCAGCGCGTGCCGGCAAATGGCATACGTCGCTCCGCGCGCACAATCAGCACGCCGGCCTCAAGCGAAATCTCCACGCTAGGCGGCGCCACACCGGGCAGCGCAATGATGATGATGACTTCGCGCTCGTCCTCAAATATATCGACCGGCGGCTCCCACACGGCGCGCGTGCGCGTCGATGCAGCGAGCCGGAAAAACTGCCGGTGCTTGCGATCGGCCTGATCGAGCAGTTCGCAGGCCTGCGACCACATCCAGCCCGTTGCATTACGTGCCGACATAAGCGTCCCGATGTTGAAGGGTTAATAGCAAACTTACACGCGCCGCACGGTTTCGTTAATCCACCCGAGCAGGCCCGGCGCATCGAGAGCGCCCGACTGGCGCGCAACTTCGCGGCCGCTCTTAAACACGACCAAAGTCGGGATGCCGCGAATACCGAAGCGCGCGGCGATCGCCTGCTCGTTTTCCGTATTCAACTTCGCAAGGCGCACGCCGGGTGCAAGTTGAGCGGCTGCCTGTTCATAGGCGGGCGCCATTGACCGGCAGGGTGCGCACCACGGCGCCCAGAAATCCACCACCACCGGCAACTCGTTCGCGTTGATATGCCGGTCAAAGCTCGCCGCCGTGAGGTCGAACGGATGCGTCGACACCAACGGCTTGCCGCAACTGCCGCACTTGGCAGCCGCGCCCAACCGATCGCGCAGAACGCGATTGGTGGTTTCGCAGTGGTGACAAACGATGTTCAGGTGATCGCCCATATTCATTACTCCGGCGCGGCCCGCCTTAGTCCACAAAGACAGGCGACAGCGACAATGTGCATGAATACGAATGTGCGGGCGATTAGCGCAGATTCAAGCGCGCCGGTAATGCGCGCGTCTGCACTGCAGGTGGCAAATCGAATTTGAGAGTTTTACCGCGTCCCATACATACGGCACCCCACAATGTGGGGTTCTTCAGCGGTTTTAAAGCACACACCGCTGCCGACATCGCCCGCAGGAGCGGTTATCCCCGCTGCCGCATTTGATTCACGACTTGCCGAGAAAATCCCATTTGCCGACGTCGACGCCGCAATGACGCAGGATGGCATGCGCCGTGGTGACATGAAAATAAAAATTGGGATGCGAAAAATCGAGTAAATACTGCAATCCGGTAAACGTCAGCGGTCCTGTGCGCATTGGCAGCGTGATGGACCTCTCTTCGCTGCCGTCGATCATTTGCGCGCTAAACGTTTTCAGATAATCAACTGTCCTGGCAATTCTCGCCTGCAGCTCCGGAAAGCTCGCTTCATTGTCCTCAAACTTGACCGGCTCCTGACCAGCGAGACGCGCCGCGCAGCCTTTTGCCATGTCCGTCGCGATCTGGATCTGTTTGGAAAAAGGCAGCATGTCGGGGTGCAGCCGATAGTTAATAAGGACGGCCGGTTCGATTTTGCGGGCTTCCGCATGAGCGGCGCCCTTATCGACGATGCGCGAAAGGTTTTCCAGCATGCGCACGAAAACGGGCACTGACGCTTGGTACATGGAAATGGTCATGCGCTAATTCTCCGGAAAAAGAAACAAGGGGGGACGCCGTTCGCCGGCCGCTACGACCGCGTTGCGCGGTTACACGCATCAGAGGTCAGCTATCGCCGGGAGTTTTAATGATCCTGCGCTTGGTGCGCACCACGATGATGGGCTGGCGCGGTTTTGCTTCTACGGGAGTTGGACTGTAGTCCGCCTCAAAGAGTTGGGGCTCCGTTTTGGCTGCGCTCCGGGAGATCACTTTCGTGCCGCCAATTTTTTTTGCGTTGGCAGTCGTAACCGGCTGAATGGTTGAAATCGCATGCTTGTAAACATGATCGGATAAATCGTTTTCTAGAAGAATCGCATAATCGTCGAACGAAACGATACGGCCTTCGAGCTTGAGGCCGTTGATCAAAAATATCGCCACTGCGCGACGATCCTTCACGAGTTCAGTTAAAAATCGACCCTGCGCCGGTCGCCGCGGTTCAGCGCCGGCCTGTTTCGTCCCGGAAGTTTTTTTCACGCTCGCTTTCTGCATACTTGTTACCGGATTGCGCCTGAGATTGTTGCTTTGAGCCTGTCGATATCGACAACTCCGGCCTGCGCGGACATTGATGTGGCGGGCTTAAGCCTGTGTCACGTCAATCTTCGGATTTCGAGGCGACAAGCTCTAGGGAAGCGCGGATCAAATCAACTGTGACCGACCCTACGGCGTAACGCGTATTTTTTACTCGCGGTGCGCCCAATTTTTGCAATTATTTTTGCAATCGTGACCGGTTTTCCAGTTATCGTGCGTCTTTCGAGGCATTTGC
>JANYCE010000293.1 GCA_025360445.1 Betaproteobacteria bacterium | reverse complement strand
GAAATCCGCAGACCGATGGCCGTGGAGCAGTTACCGTGCGATGCTGGGAACGCAGGCCACGCCAACTTGGCTATCGGTTGATGCACTGCTCGTTCAATTTGCACGCAGACGCTCACTGGCCCGGCAGCGTTACGTGAAATTTGTCGCCGAAGGTGTAAAGGAAAAGAGTCCGTGGGACAATTTAAAGGGCCAGATCTACCTTGGGGACGAGCAATTCGTCGCGCGGATGCGGCGAAAATTGGGTTCGCAGAGCGATGACATCAACATCCCGCTAGCCCAGCGGCGTGGACCGGCCCCGTCGCTTGCCCATATTCAGAAAACGCAAAAAGATCGTGTCCGGGCAATACTGAAAGCGCACGATACAGGGCATTACAGTTATAGCGAAATTGGCAAGCATTTCAAGGTCCACTTCACGACGGTGGGGCGAGTCGTGAGATCCGGCAGACAAGCGCGAAGGCAGAACGACAAAAAGTCTTCTCATTAAAGACTATGCTACAAAGATAGACCTGACCCCTTATTCCACTTATTCCAGATAGGGGAAAAAGTGGTTTGAAATGCCTATACTTGATGCGCACGCCGAAGATCGCCGCCAGACCACGTCCGCCGTGGTCTGCACGTTTATAATCCTGGAGAATTGTGGGGGTGCACATGTTCGCGAAACGAATGCACTGGACCTACATGAAATTCTGAAGGTGTAACCGATGAAACTTTCTGTTCCGAACGTCTCCGCACCGATGCAGCACTTGAGTAATTACGTCGCCAGCGCGCTCAGAAAGCCTCTCCCGCCTGAGGTGGAAGCGCGCGCGAAGGTGCATCTCATAGATACGTTTGCTGCAATGGTGTCCGGGAGCCGCTTATTACCCGGCACCCGGGCAAAGAAGTATGTGGCCGAGCTCGCGGGAAAGAAGGAGGCCGGTGTGATCGGAACACGGATCGTCACTTCGGCTCACTATGCCGCGCTCGCGAATGGCATGTGCGGGCACGCTGACGAGACCGACGACACGCATCCCCCCACGCGGTCGCATCCCGGAACTTGCATAGTCCCGGCTGCCCTGGCGATGTCGGAGCGCGAACAAACCTCCGGGAAGCTCATGCTGCGGGCGATGGTTTTGGGCTATGACGTCAACGCCCGCACTCTGATGGCACTCGCGCCTAAGCCAGTCTCGAGTACTTACGGACATCTCTTCGGTGCAGCCGCAAGTGCAGCAGCGCTGCTCAAGCTCGACGCGCGACTCATTCGTCACGTTTTGGCATATGCCGGACAGCAGGCGTCAGGTCTTTACACGAGGCTACGCGATCCGCTGCATGTTGAGAAAGCCTATGCAGTCGGTGGGATGCCCGCTCATAACGGCGTCCAGGCTGCGCTGATGGTGAAGTCCGGATTCTCCGGCGTCGACGATGTATTTTCGGGAGAGCACAATCTTATTGCGACTTTTTCGCCGGACGGCAACCCTGACGAGCTGGCGCGCGGCTTGGGCAGCGATTATCGGATTATTCAGTGCGGCATCAAATGCTGGTCTGCCGGCGGACCGATCCAGGGTCCTTTGCATGTACTTCAGGAGATGATTGACCAGCATCGATTACGTCGAGGAGACGTGGCCAGGCTTGTCGCGCGCATGCCGGATAAGGAATTAAATATGGTCAATGAACGCGAGATGCCTAACATTTCGGTACAGCATCTGCTGGCGCTCATGCTCGTAGATGGAACGATAAGCTTCGCTTCATCGCACGATTCCCGCAGGATCAAAGACGCGAAGGTCATCGCAATGCGCCGCTGTATCCAGACCATCGGTGATCCGGCCTTAACCGATCCGTTACGACGGTGGCGTTGCGCGATTGAAATCACGTTGAAGAATGGGCGTGTTCTCAAGCACCAAACGATGGCGGCCAAAGGCACGGCCGAAAACCCTGTCACTATGCAGGAAGAACAAAAAAAAGCATTGGATCTACTGGGGCCGGTACTCGGCCGGCTTCGCGCTTGTGCGCTCATCTCGGCGCTTTCTGAAATCGAACGCTGTGGCAACGTACGTGCGTTGCGCAAGCTTTATTCGAAATAGACGGAAACAAAATATCGTTGTGAACCGGAAGCTCTTAGTCGATGCGTGCTCCGGTAGCCTTCACGACTTTGCCCCACTTGACGATCTCCGAATGAAGATAGGCCGCAATCTCCGCCAGCGTAGTGGTGCGGACATCGAAACCCTGAGCGGCCAGGCGATCTCGCACGTCGGGCGCCCGTAAAATATTCGTAAGCTCGCGGTTCAACCGGATAGTGATATCCGGCGGCGTCCCCGCGGGC
>JANYCE010000289.1 GCA_025360445.1 Betaproteobacteria bacterium | reverse complement strand
CTGCCGCCGGAAGCCAGGACGGGATTCTCCTGCGCACGCACTGCGCCGGCGTTGCGCCCCTTACTCTCAACCGCCCGCAGCAAATGAATGCGCTGTCGATGGGCATGCTCGACGCACTGCAGTCGGCGTTAAACGATGTCGCCGCCGACCCGGCGATCCGCGTCGTGGTGATCGCGGCGAATGGCAAAGCATTCTGCCGCGGGCTGCCAGTTGGTCGGCGCGTGCGATCTCGCGGTGGCGTCGCCCGCTCAGCTCGACCGAGCGGTCAGCGAAGTCTGCGCCCTCTTGCTATCCAAACCGTCCGTGGTATTAGCGGCCGGCAAAAAGTTTTTTACCGACAGAGCGAAATGGATATGGCATCGGCCTATAAGCTTGCGTGCGGAGTCATCACCGACAACATGCTCGGTCAGCACGCGCTCGAAGCGCGTGACCGCGTTCGTCGAGAAACGCAAGCCCGAATGGCATGATAATTAAATCTCGACGGCCTACGGCGTGGGCGCGCCCGCTCATGCACACCGCCGCCATTGGCGCGCTCGCATGGGGTTCGAACTACGGGATTACGCCCGGCACGCTGGGCATGATCGAATGAGAATGCTTGAGCTGCGATGCGCGGCGCTGAGCGCCGTTTGCTCGCTTATGCTCGGATCGTTCCCCGTCTTCGCGCAACAGCCATCGACGCTGCTGCCGCCGGCGTGTGCAGGGAAAAGCGGCGCTCAACTCGATCAGTGTGTGCGCGATCTCACCGCGCCAACCAACGTTGACTCTTTTGAGCCTATCGAACAGAAACCCAATCCCGCGGCGTTGATGAATTGCAATCTGGCCAATCGCGCCGATCAAGGCTTTTGCATAGCCCACAATGAAATTGCCATCGAATGCGGCAAACCGAAGCATCGCGACTTCGATGCCTGTGTGGCCAGCCTGATCGTGAGGCCTCAGTTGCCGCGCGCTGGAGAATGCCAGCGCGAAGCCCCCGCCCAGCGTGATTTGTGCGGACGGCGGAACAAGTTTTTCGCCGAGTGCCTGCAAGATCCGTGGCGGTACTTCATCTGTCTCGGCGAAAAACTCTACGCTAAATAATCCGGCCGCGCCGACGCAAAATTGTTACTTCGCGCCAAGCACCACCAATAATTGATTCAAGCGCTTTACGAAGCCCGCCGGGTCCTCAAGCTGGCCGCCTTCAGACAGCAGCGCCTGGTCGAACAGCACATGACTCCAATCACCGAAGCGCGTTTCATCGGCCTCATGCTTAAGCCTTTGCACGAGCGGATGATTCGGGTTGATTTCGAGAATCGGTTTCGATGACGGCACCTTTTGCCCGGCGGCTTTCAAAAGACGTTCGAGATTGGCGCCGAGCTCGTGCTGATCGGCGACGAGACAGGCCGGGGACTCCGTCAGGCGCAGTGTTACGCGCACTTCTTTCACGCGCTCGCCGAGCGATTTTTGCACTTTTTCTATGAAGTCCTTGTGCTCGCCTGCAGCTTTTTCCTGCTCTACTTTCTCGGTGGCGTCAGCCAGCTTGCCCAGATCGAGTTCACCCTTGGCGACGGACTGCAACGACTTGCCTTCAGATTCGTGCAGGTTGCCCACCATCCATTCGTCGATGCGCTCCGCCAGCAACAGCACTTCGATGCCTTTCTTGCGGAACACCTCGAGGTGGGGACTGTTTTTCGCGGCAGCGAACGTGTCGGCCGTCACGTAGTAAATTTTGTCCTGGCCCTCTTTCATGCGCGCCACATAATCTGCGAACGACACCTCCTGCGTTTCGCTGTCGGTCAGCGAGCTTGAAAACCGCAGCAGTTTAGCAATGCGCTCGCGATTGGCGAAATCCTCGCCGATGCCTTCCTTAAACACTTTGCCAAACTCGTTCCAGAAGGTCGCGAATTTTTCCTTATGGTTCTCGGCCAGGTCTTCGAGCATGCCGAGCACGCGCCGCACCGAACCGCCGCGGATTGCTTCGATGTCCTTCGATTGCTGCAGGATTTCGCGCGACACGTTGAGCGGCAGGTCGGATGAGTCGATCACGCCGCGCACGAACCGCAGATAGTTCGGCATCAACTGTTCAGCGTCGTCCATGATGAACACGCGGCGCACATAGAGCTTGATGCCGCGGCGGTGCTCGCGGTCCCACAAATCGAACGGCGCCTTGGCCGGAATATACAGAAGCTGCGTGTATTCTTTATTGCCTTCGACGCGCGCGTGCGCGTGGCAGAGCGGCGGCTCCATATCGTGGGCAACGTGCTTGTAGAATTCGTCGTATTGCTCTTGCGTGAGCTCGGACTTCGGTCGCGCCCACAGCGCGTTCGCCTGGTTGACGGTTTCGTCTTCCTCCGTCAGCCGGTATTCACTTTTGTCCTTGTCCCACTCCTCTTTTTTCATCGCGATCGGCAGCACAATATGGTCGGAGTATTTGCGGATGATGCTGCGCAACTGCGTGCCGGAAAGCATGTCGTCCTCGCCTTCGCGCAGATGCAACACGACTTCCGTACCGCGCGTTGGCTTTTCGACCGGCTCGATTGTGAACTCACCGCCGCCGTCGGACTCCCAGCGCACGCCGGTATCGGCTGCCAATCCGGCGCGCCGCGTAGTCAGCGTGACCTTGTCGGCGATGATGAAGGAGGAATAAAAGCCAACGCCGAACTGACCGATCAAGTTAGCGTCTTTCGACTGTTCACCGGTCAGCTTGCTGAAAAATTCACGCGTGCCTGAACGAGCGATCGTGCCGATGTTGGCGATCACCTCTTCGCGCGACATGCCAATGCCGTTGTCGACGATGGTGATCGTGCGCGCAGCCTTGTCGAATTGGACGCGAATCTTGAGGTCGGCGTCGCTTTCAAATAAATCCTTGTTGGTCAGCGCCTCGAAGCGCAGCTTGTCACACGCATCCGATGCATT
>JANYCE010000282.1 GCA_025360445.1 Betaproteobacteria bacterium | reverse complement strand
AACGAAGTGAGGAGATGTCATGCGAAACGTAATGCGCTCGTTATTTGTCTGGACTGCGCTCGTTGTCTGCGGCGCTTTGGAAGCTCAGGACTATCCGACGCGGCCCGTGCGCGTGCTGGTGCCCTATACGCCGGGCGGCATTACCGACGTCGTGACGCGAATCACTGCGCTCGAACTCGGCAAGGCGCTGGGCCAGACTTTCGTCGTCGATAACCGCCCGGGCGCCAATAGCATATTGGCGGTGGACATGGTGTCGAAAGCGACTCCCGATGGATATACGCTTGGCACCGTGATCGCCGCGCACGCGGCGAACCAGACGCTATACGCGAAGCTTCCGTATGACTCGGTCAAGAGCTTCGAACATGTTTCGCTGCTGGCAACTTCGCCGCTGATTGTGTGCGCGACCAATTCGCTGCCGGCGACTTCAATCAAAGAGTTGATCGATCTTGCCAAAGCCAAACCCGGAACGCTGACGTTTGCATCAAGCGGCATCGGCGCGGCGGCGCATTTAACGACCGAACTCCTGATGGCAACCACCGGCATCAAGATGGTGCACGTGCCGTATAAAGGAACCGCCCCGGCGCTGCAGGATTTGATCGGCGGTCAGATCAACATCATGATGGACACGCCGTCGTCGATGTTGCCGCATGTGCGCGCGGGCAAACTCAAAGCGCTCGGCATGACGTCCGAAAAACGCGTCGCCGTCGCGCCCGATATTCCAACGCTGAGCGAAAACGGTGTGCCGGTCGTCGGCGGTACCTGGGTCGGCCTGCTGGCGCCTGCGGGAACGCCAAAGCCGATCGTCGACAAGTTAGCGCGCGCAGCGGGCGCCGCGATGAGCCGGCCGGATATCAAGGAGCGATTTACGCAGCTCGGCATTGATTCCGTCGGCAATACCCCTGCCGAATTCACCCAGTTTTTGAAGAATGAAGTTGCCAAGTGGGCGAAGGTCATCAAGGACGCCAACGTCAAAATCGATTGAGGGAGGCGACCGTGCGTTATCAACTATTCGCGGCGCTGCTCGCAGCTGCCGTTTGTTCCCACGGCGCATTCGCGCAGAATTTTCCATCGAAACCGATCCGCATCATCGTGCCGTTTCCGCCGGGCGCGTTTAACGATACGTTGGGTCGCATCATTGCACAAAAGTTTACCGACGGCTTCGGGCAGGCCTTCGTCGACAACCGCGGAGGCGCGGGCAGCACTTTGGGCACCGATCTCGCCGCTAAGTCGCCGCCTGATGGACATACACTGCTCGGAGTGGCGGTGCCGTTCGCGGTCAATGCATCGCTCTATAGCAAACTTCCGTACAGCACGGAACGAGATTTCGTGCCAATCATATATGCCGGCTTTACACCAAACATGCTGGTCGTGCATCCGTCGTTGCCGGTTAAGACGATCGGTGACCTCATAGCGCTCGCGAAGGCAAAACCAGGGCAACTCGATTACGCATCGACCGGCGCCGGCACCTCGAATCACATGTCGATGGAACTCTTCAAGATGATGACGAAGACCGACATTTTGCACGTGCCCTACAAAGGCAGCGCGCCCGCGCTCACCGATTTGATGGGCGGGCATGTGATGATGATTTTTGACAACATGCCCAACGTATTGCCGCATGTGAAAGGCGGCCGCATGCGCGGCATCGCTGTCACGAGTTTGAAACGCTCGGCACTGGCGCCCGAACTGCCGACGGTCGATGAGTCGGGCGTGCCCGGTTATGACGTACTGGTGTGGTTCGGCGTGATGGCGCCCGCGGGCGTGCCGCGTGAAATCGTTGCAAGGCTCAATGCGGAAATTAACAAGATCCTGCTGATGCCTGATGTGCGAGAGCGTTTCCTTGCCGGCGGCGTCGAGCCGGTCGGCGGCTCCGCCGAAAAATTCGGCGAGCACCTGAAAGTCGAAATCGCCAAGTGGGGGAAGGTCGTCAAGGCGACGGGTTCGCGCGTCGACTGACGGAGTGCGCTGTCATGAGCGCCGCTCGTGTCGCGCGCTTTACCCGCAGCGCAGCCTGTATGGATGACGAAGCAGGCGAGGCGCCTGCGCTACCCTGCTGCGTTATGTCTCGTTACTTACGAAACAGAGCGTCAAAACCAGTCGGGCACGAAGTAAACTGCGGCCGTTACCCCGCAGGTCCACAAAAACATCCCGCGTAACTGCGTGGCGGCGACCGGCGTCAACTTTTTACGGCGCTTGTACTTGTCGGTCGGATCCGGCGCCGTCGCCATTCTAAAATCGGCGATGATTAAAAAAAGTCCCATCGCGAATGCAATGCCTGCCCACAGCATAAATATCTCCCGTCTTCCCTGTCTCGCCCGGCAATCAGCACCGCAATCTTAACGGCTTGCCGATAATCGTCAACCGGTTTACCGCGTTGACATTGATGAGGTGTGCGCAGGTGCTGACCGAAGTCAGGTTGGCGGCATCGATTAGAATACTGTCTTCATCGCTCCGGATGCATCATGTCGACCAAGCCTGCCGTGCCGCACGTCACCAATTTCATCCGCAATATCGTTGAGGCGGACCTCGCAAGCGGCAAGTACGCAACGCGCACCTGGGGCGGCAAACCCGGCAGCGCTTCGACACACGCGGCCGCGCCGGCAGACGCCGCCAAAATCCGCACGCGCTTTCCGCCGGAACCCAATGGCTATCTGCACTTTGGCCACGCCAAATCGATCTCGCTTAACTTCGGGCTCGCGCAGAATTTCGGCGGCGTCTGCCATATGCGGTTCGACGACACCAACCCCGAACGAGAAGAGCAGGAGTACGTCGATTCAATCCTCGATGCAGTGAAATGGCTGGGTTACGACTGGAACGTCAACGGCATCGAGCATCTCTATTACGCAAGCGATTATTTCGATTTCATGTATGAGGCCGCCGAATACCTGATCAATGCGGGCCATGCGTACGTCGACGAGCAAAGCGCCGAGCAGATACGTTCCAACCGCGGCACCCTGACCGAGGCGGGCAAGCCGAGTCCGCAACGGATACGATCGCCTGAGGAAAATTTGCGCGTGTTTCACGAGATGCGCGCCGGCAGGCACGCTGAAGGCAGCATGGTGCTGCGCGCGAAAATAGACATGGCATCGCCGAACATCAACATGCGCGACCCGGCGATTTATCGCATACGAAAAGCGGTGCATCACCGCACCGGCGACAAGTGGTGCATCTATCCGATGTACGCCTACGCGCATCCGATCGAAGACGCGCTGGAGCGCATCACCCACAGCCTGTGCACGCTCGAATTCGAAGACCAGCGTCCGTTTTATGACTGGCTGCTCGAACACCTGGCCGAAGGCGGCCTGCTTGCTGCGCCCTTGCCGCATCAATATGAATTCGCGCGCCTCAATCTTACTTACGTCGTGTTGTCGAAGCGCAAATTGATTCAACTTGTCGACGAGCAACGCGTGACGGGATGGGACGATCCGCGGATGCCGACGCTGGTGGGCGCGCGGCGGCGCGGCTATACACAGGAAGGATTCCGCCTGTTTGCGGAACGCATCGGCGTATCCAAGGCGGATTCCTGGATCGACCTGTCAGTGCTTGAAGACTGCATGCGAGATCATCTGAACGAGGCCGCGCCGCGCCGCATCGCGGTGCTCGATCCGGTCAAACTTGTAATCGACAATTACCCGGATGGTCAGGTCGAAGAATGCCATCCGCCCAATCATCCGCAGAAACCCGATCTGGGCAAACGCGCAGTGCCGTTTTCGAAAGAACTCTGGATCGAGCGCGAAGATTTTATGGAGACGCCGGGCAAGGGCTACTTTCGCCTGTTTCCGGGCAATAAAGTGCGCCTCCGATATGGGTTCGTCGTCGAGTGCACGGGCTGCACTAAAGATGCGGACGGACGCGTGACCCACGTACACTGCAATTATTTCGCCGACAGCAAATCCGGCACGCCGGGTTCGGACACTTACAAGGTAAAAGGCAACATCCACTGGGTGTCGGCAGCCCACGCCTACGCATGCGAAGTACGGCTTTTCGACCGTCTTTATAAGGCTGTGCATCCCGGAGCCGGTGAGCGCGATCACATCGACGATCTGAATCCCGACTCCAGGCATGTGATCACCGCGCAGTTGGAGCCGGCACTTAAGAATGTGCTGCCCGGCGAGCATTTTCAGTTCGAGCGCCATGGCTACTTCATCGCCGATAGCGTCGATTCGCGGCCCGGCGCGCCGATATTCAATCGCGCGGTGACGCTGCGCGATTCATGGCATACCTGAACGGACATCACTCCGCAATCGACCTTTTCCTGTAGCGCCGGCGATCTCGCTGCGTCTGTTGCAACGCGGGTAAAGCGCTTGCGCTACTTTTAATCGACACCCACTTCAAGGGAGATGCGCCATGCCACACGCAACGATCGACGGTCTGAAAATTAACTATGTCGTCAAGGGGGAAGGCCCGCCACTGCTCATGCTGGCGCCTGGCGGCTTCGATTCAAATATTGAGGGCTGGTCGACGCGCGGCGTCTGGAAAGACCTGCATCCGCTTGACGCGCTCGCCAAAGATTTCACCCTGATCGCGTACGACCGGCGCGAAGCCGGGCTATCGGGTGGCCGCGTTGAGCCGCATAGCTGGCGCCTATGGGCAGCTGAAGCGGTGGGTCTGCTCGACCATCTCAAGATCGATCGCGCGTGGGTGATTGGCGGCTGTATGGGCGTGTCGGTCGCGGCAGCGATTGGGGCGCATTTTCGCGAGCGCTGCATTGGATTGCTCATGCACTGGCCCGTCGGCGGGTTTCGGTGGCGAGCCAAAGGCCATCTTAATTTCAACAAGCACATCGCCTTCGCGCGCACCAACGGCTTGGCTGCAGTCGCCGCGCGCACAAAAAAGTCCCCTGCTTTTTGGGCCGATCCCGAAACCGGACCATGGGCGTCAGTGCTTTCGCATGACGAAAGTTTTGCCGCGCAATACGCAAAGCAGGACCTCGAACAATATCTTGCAATCGTTGCCTATAGCCGCGACCTCCTGTTCGACGACACGATGCCGTCGGGCGCGACTGGCGAACAACTGATGGCGCTAACAATACCGTCATTCATTATGAGCGGCGACGACGCATCGCACGCGACCTCTGCCGCGCATGCTTTGCGCGAACTGATACCGGACTCGGTGCTCTCCCCGCTCATGCCGCCGCAGCAGAACCCGGCAAGCGTCGCGGCCTGGATTCGGGATTCAGTCGCAGCGGTCAAAGCGGCGTGAAGCGTTAAGTGCGGCATGCCGAAACTGCGCTATCGCCTCGTTAACGTCTTCGCGCAATCGCCGCTGGCGGGCAATCCGCTATGCGTGTTCGAAGACGGCAGCGCGCTCGACGGCGCTACGATGCAAGCGCTTGCGTTGCAGTTTAATTTGTCGGAGACCACATTTATTCTGCCCGCGACTGCCGCAAATGCAACGGCGCGCGTGCGCATTTTTACGCCTGGATTTGAAATGCCGTTTGCCGGCCACCCGACGCTCGGCACCGCGCACGTCGTACGCGAGTTTATGAACGCCGGCGATGACGTCAAACTCGAAATGCAAGCCGGCATCATCCCGGTCAGTGCGCGCGGTGACGAATGGACGCTTAAAGCCAATGCACCGCGCACGCATGTGCCACACGCGTCGCGCTACGAATTCGCGCAAATGCTGGGCCTTGAAACATCCGAGGTGCTTGAAGGCGCGCTGTGGGTGGACACCGGCTCGGAGCAGCTCATCATGCCGCTCGCGTCGGCTGGCGCGGTCGAGCGCTGCCAGCCCAATGCAGAGTTGCTGATGAAATTCTCGGTCGGCAACAAGCGCAAGGGGCTCGCGTATGTTTGGGCATACAGCAATGACGCCACAGTGCGTGCGCGCTTTTTCTTTACCCGGCATGCAAGCCTCGTGGAAGATCCCGGCACCGGTTCGGCCTGCGCCAATCTCGGTGGCTGGTTGATTGCGCACGGCAAACCCCTGCCGGTTGATTTAAAAGTGCTGCAGGGCGACCAGGTCGGACGGCCGTGTCGGCTCGGTCTGCGCGTCGACACCAACAAAAATATTTTCGTGTCGGGTCGCGTCGTCGCATTGGGCGGCGGCGAAATCACGTTGTGATTCGCGACGCCCGCGCGACGGAAGTCGATCATCGTGCCCGAACTCCAGGCGATGATTGCCGATGAACGCCTTGTCGGCGAACGAACTTGCATACTGCGCCGTCGTAATTTTTGTCGCCTATGGCTTGCGCGGCAGCACTGGCTTCGGCGCGGTCATCGGCATGCCGTTGCTCGCTCTGGTGCTACCCCTGAAAGTGCTGGTGCCCGTCTGGACGCTGCTTGGGTTCGCGTCGTCGGTGGCGATCCTGGGCCGCGAGCGCCACCACGTTGCACGCGATGCCTTTGTCGCGTTCATTCCGTGGTGCCTGCTCGGCATTGCGGTCGGGCTGTATTTTTTTACGCACCTGGATTCGCGGATGCTCGCCCGCGGCCTCGGCGTGATGGTGATTGCGTATGCGGCGTTTGCGCTGTGGAGTGCCATGCGCGCGCCGCACGCACCGCTTCAGTTGCCGCGCGCCACCGGTCCACTCTCGGGCACCGTCGCCGGCCTGGTCGGCGCGGTCTTTGGCACGATGGGCAGCATGTTCTTCGTGATGTATCTCGATACGCGCAAGCTGCCGAAGGCGCAGTTTCGCGCCACGATGTCGGCAATGTTGCTGCTGCTCTCGACCGTGCGCGGTATTGGTTACTATGCGGTCGGCGAATTCACCGCCGAATCGTGGATCATGTTCGCGGCCGCATTCCCGGCAATGCTGGCCGGCATCTACGCCGGCGATCGCATCCAGCTCCGGTTGAATGAAGTAATGTTTCGCCGGCTCGCGTGCGCCGCACTATGCCTGTGCGGTATTACGCTGTTAATAAAATAGGCGGCTCATGCCGAAACCATCTTTCACGATGCCTTTTCAGCGCTGCATTTTGGTGCGAGTATCTGCCTTGTATTCAGCTATTGCGCGCGGCCTTGCCACGCATAATCCATAAAAAAGAGAGCGGGCATGAAAATATTAAATGCATTCGTTGGTATCGCAATCGCGGCTACGACCTTATTCGGCGAACTCGCCCATGCGCAAACGCCGGCGGGTGCAAACTCCTACTATGCCGATACGCCGTGGCCGTTGCCGGCGGACGGCGCAACATCGGCATTTCGATTAACCGGGATGAAAAGCGCGCATGCGGTGTGGATGGCGTTCACTCGATACACGGACGGCAAGCCGCTGCTCGATAGCCCGGTCATCACTTTGCTGCCGGGCTCGACGACGCGGTGGACAGCGCCGCAAGGCGGGTGCGCTTACGAACTCGAACTCGTCAACTCGAATCCGCCGCTCATTAATATGAAGAAGCCGTCGTCGATGTGCTCGCTGCAGCCCGGTGCCCAGGCAATATTCAGGATACTTGCCGCGCCTTGATGATTGCGACGGGGCGTGTTTCTCAACCCGTCACGCCGATATTCCACGGCACGAACTCGTGATCGCCAAGACCGAGCAGCTCGCTCTTGGTCTTTTCACCCGACACAGTACGCAGCAGATCCTCAAATATTTCCTGGCCCATTTGCTGCATCGTGCGGGTGCCGTCGAGAATGCCGCCGCAATTGATGTCCATGTCGTCTTTCAACCGGTTATACATCGGCGTGTTGGTTGCCAGCTTGATCGACGGCACCGGCTTCGCGCCGAACATTGAACCGCGGCCGGTTGTAAACATGATGACGTTGGCGCCGCCCGCAATCTGGCCGGTCGCGGAGCACGGATCGAATCCGGGCGTGTCCATAAATACGAGGCCGTGCTGCGTCACGGGCTCGGCATAGCGGTAAACCTCCATCAGCGGACCGGTGCCGCCTTTCATCGACGAGCCGAGCGATTTTTCGAAAATATTGGCGAGCCCGCCGGTTTGGTTGCCGGGGCTCACATTGCCGTTGATCTGGGTGTCGCGGCCGACGGTGTACTCGTCCTTCCACCAGCGGATGCGCTCGATCAGCTTTTCGCCGACTTCACGCGAGCGTGCGCGCCGCGTCAGCGTGTGCTCGACTCCGTAAATTTCCGGCGTCTCCGACAGAATTGCAGTGCCGCCGTGTTTGACGAGAATGTCCATCGCCGCGCCAAGTGCCGGATTGGCGGTGATCGACGAGAAGCCATCGGACCCGCCGCATTGCAGACCAACCATGATATGGCTCGCAGGCACGCGGGTACGGGTGACGCGGTTTGCTTCAGGCAGCATTTCTTTAACCGCGGCAACACCCGCGGCAATCGTCTTGGTAGTGCCGCCCTCGTCCTGCATTACGAATGAACGCAGACGCGAATTCACTTCGAGACCCTGCTCCTTAAAAAGCTTGCTGACCTGATTGCGCTCGCAACCAAGCCCGATCACCAGCGCCGAGGCCAGGTTCGCATGCAGCGCATAGCCCGCCATCGTGCGGCGCAGGAGGTCCATCGGCTCGCCCGTCATCTCCATGCCGCACCCGGTGCCGTGCGCGAACGCGACGACGCCATCGACATTCGGAAATTCCGCGAGCCGCTCGGGCGTGAAATATTCGGCCACCTTGTGCACGACGGTCGCCGAGCAATTGACTGTCGACAAAATTCCGATGTAATTGCGGGTCGCGATCTGACCGTTCGCGCGCACGATACCCATAAACGTCGCGCGCTCGCTCGCCGGTAATAAATCCACCGGGCGATACTCTTGCGCGTACGCATAGTCGCGATCGAATTCGCGAAACTCCATGTTGTGTGAATGCACGAACGTGCCGGGCGCGATATCAGCCGCCGCAAAACCAATGGTCACGTTGTATTTGAGGATGGGCTCGCCCTGCTTAATCGCACGCGTCGCGATCTTGTGGCCCGACGGCACCTGGCTGCGGCAAGTCAGTCCATCGCCGAGTTTGGCGCCTATTTCAACGTTCGAACGCGCAATGACCACGTTGTCCGCTTCGTGCAGACGGATGACGGGGCCGGCGGCGGGCTTCTCAAGTACTTCGATCATGGCGTTACCTCTCGGCTGACATTTAAACGTGGAAACGTGGAAACGTAACGCGGTATTTTATCGCGTTACCGCAGACTGTCATTTCCTGCAGCTCGCGCACGGGCCGATCGACGTGCGGCGACGCGCGTAGGGTCAGACCCGCAGGCATCAAAACAGTTCGTGTTAACTCGACGCCGCGGGTCTGTGCCTGGCGCTTATCCGCCTATAATCATCGCCGCCCGCTTAGACGACGTGGCAGCGCGCGCGACTCATCGAGGATGCGCCAAATCGCCGATATTTGAAACCATGCACACCAACCGCAAATCCACCGAACGTCGATGAACCGGCGGCGCTTTCTGGCCAGTGCGGGCGCACTGGCGCTCATGCCAACCTTTGCCCGCGCACAGGATCGCGCGCTCAAGTATGCGGACATGCACTCGCACGCGGGTGTCGGCCGTCGCATCGACAACATGCGCGCTTTGATGGTCGAGAACGGGCTGTTAATCATCGCGCGCGCTATCTCCACCGACCGGCCGGTGACTCACACCGTCAAGGGCAGACGGACTGTGGCGCGCGAAGCGCAGCCGGGAGAACTGGCCGCGAATTTCGAAATGCGGCTTGCAGAGTTGCAGGCGGCGCTCGAACGTGAGGGCCTGACTGAAATAGTGTCGGCGGAGACCCTTGAGCAGGTTTTGATCAGGCGCACACCCGCCGCAGTAATCGCCGCCGAGGGCGGGGACTTTCTTGAAGGCAGCCTTCAGAGGCTGGAAGCAGCGCGCAGAAGCGGGCTCATTCACCTGCAACTCGTGCACTTCCGCGTGTCAGAAATCGGCGACATCTCCACTGAGGCGCCACGTTATGGCGGCCTGTCCGCGTTCGGGCGCGAAGTGGTTGCGGCGTGCAACCGGCTTGGCATTCTGATCGACATTGCGCACGGCACGTCCGCGTTGATCGAGCAAACACTCGAACTGTCAACGCAGCCTGTGATCTATTCGCACGGCCAACCGGGCACCGCGGAGCCGCACTACTCGCAGCGCCTCACTGCCGCGCGTTCGATTTATATGCCGATAGCGCGTAAGGTTGCGCAAAAAGGCGGCGTCGTTGGCATCTGGGCCAACGGCGGCTCATATTCATCGCTCGACAGCTACGCCGATGCTCTGCTCGCACTTGCCGAAACTCTTGGCGCCGCACACGTGGGTGTGGGCACCGATATGGACGGCATGAGGAAGATGGTGGTGCCAACTTATCGCGAATTTTTGGACCTCGCGGAACTGATGGTCAAACGCGGCGTCGGTGCAGCGGATCTCGACAACCTGTTGGGCGGCAACTATATCCGGGTGCTAAAGCGCGCCCTCGCCGCCGAAATTAAACCATGAAATTTAAACAACTACTTTTATCGCTATGCCCACGTTAACCACCTCTGATCTCGCGCTGCATTACGAGGTCGATAATTTCACCGATCCATGGCCCCCCCCTGAAACGGTACTGATGCTGCATGGCAATTGCGAAAGCAGCGCAGCCTGGTACGGTTGGTTGCCGCAGTTTGCGCGGCGTTACCGCGTGGTGCGTCCTGACATGCGCGGCTTCGGTCGTTCGACGCCGATGCCGCGGGATTTCCCGTGGACACTCGATGTCATCATCGACGACTACTGCCGCTTGATGGACGCTTTGCACATTGAGCGCTTTCATCTCATCGGCGCCAAAATAGGCGGCACTGTCGCGCGTGCATTCGCGGCACGCCGCGCGCCGCGCGTTGCCACGCTGACAGTAATCGGTACGCCGCCGCCATTCCGGCCCGGCACCAGGGAGCGCATTCCTGAGTGGACGCGCGAATTTGAAACCAAAGGTGTCGAGCACTGGGCGCGCCGCAGCATGGCCGGTCGGCTCGGCGACAAGTTTCCGTCTGCCGGCGCGGAGTGGTGGACCCAATACATGGGGCGCACTGCGGTGTCGTCCCAAATCGGATTCATTGCGACCATTGCGTGCGTGGATATCACCGCCGATATGCCGAACATCGCGTGCCCGACACTGGTGATCACCACCGAGCAAAGCGGACTCGCGTCGGTCGAGGAGAACCGTGCGTGGCAAACGACGATCCGCGATTCGCGTCTGGTCGTCTTGCCGGGAAACTCGTATCACGTCGCAGCGACCGATCCCGAGTGCTGCGCGGTGGCGACCCTCGACTTCATCGCCGGGCACCGCATTGGATGACTGCGACGCAGGCCTTGCGACAACCTAAACCGAACTAGGTTTTTGCCTTCGGCGCAGCCAGCTTGCCGCCCATTTTTTCGCAGGTGCCTTTGGCGACAAGTTTCCATGCCGTTGGATCGTTGTCGACCTTGGACGTGCCGGCGCACGAATTTTTGCCCGCCGCACACTCGTTTTGGCCGGCTTTAGAAACGCCGTAGCATTTTTCTTTCGGCGTTGACTGCGTCTGGGCATTCGCCGCGCCGGTGACGCCGATTGCAACGAGCCCGATCAAGGCGTTGCGGATGATTGTTTGCTGATCCATAAAATCTCCTGTTAAAGTTAAATTCGGGTGCCGCCTGAATAGCAACGCATCAACCACTTGGTCGGTATACAACGGGTTTCCTTACCAACATCGGCTGGTTTAAAGGCGTCCCGGCGTTGCTCGCCTGACACTGCGAGAACGCCCCCCATCCCCGGCCGTCCCCCGCAAGCGGAGGAAGGTGAATAAAGCAGGCTTTCTCCTCCGCAATGCGGCGCCAGGGTGGGGGCGCCGTGACTTACGTGCTGATGCTACCGGGTCAGGCCCGCAGTTGCGTTCCATTATCGGTTGTCTACGGGTTCTCGTATTTTTGCAACAGCAGGTACAGCGGGTCGATCGACACCGACAGCGGACCCAGGTACGGATATTCGAGCTGGTTGGCGAGTGTGAGTATCAGCGCATAGGCGAGCGAACCGATCGACGCCGAGATATATCCGCTCTTCTTCGAATTGAACATGATCACGTTAAGAACTGTCAACATCGTCAACATCACGACTGTCAGCCACAGGGCGGGATGTATAGGGCTGTGAAACGTTCCCGACAACCGCTGATGCCTGAAGCCGCGCAGATTGGCGAGTTCACTCATCGCATGCGCGCGTACCAGCGGATCTTTGACGCTGAGGCATATCTTGTAGATGTCGTCGAGAAATTTCACCGCGTCTTCAGAGCCGGCCTGTCGCGTCGCCTCATTAAACTCCGTCGTCGCCACGGTCTGCACATAGAGCACCAGCGCGCGCTCGGCCTCCCGCATCCTTTTGGTATCGTCGCGCAAGTCCATGTGAATGTTCTCGATTGCCTGGGCTTCTTTCTTCAGAATGAAGTCTTGTTCCCGATGATGGTTCCACAGGGTTACCACGACGAACGCAATGGTGAGCCCCGTTACGCCGTTCAGAATGCCAGCGACCATCGGGTACGCGAAATCGTTATTTTCGAATTCGTGCTTTTTTAGAAGCTTGCGAATCCAGTACTGAATCGGAAAGCTGATAATCACATAGGGAATCAGCACCAGTAGCAACGTGGCGAAAAAACCCTGCGACGCGAGCCACAGCGAAACCTCGGTCACCGTCTCGAATACCTGCCGCATCTAAGCTCCCCTTTTTTTATCGTCAGCGCAGCGGGCTGCAGCCTGCCAGCACCTGTGATTGTAATACGCGCGCGCTTCGCGGTGACGCGCACGTTCGTGCGCTAACGCACGGCAGTGGCTTACGTGCCGCACGCCTTGACGACAGCGCGCGCGTGGCGGATGCTGATGGCGTTTTTTCCCTCAGCGACGGCCGCCATGCATATAGATCACGAAGTAAAGCTGGACTTCAAGGATGTGCTCATCAGGCCCAAACGCTCGGCATTGCCCTCGCGCGCGGAAGTCGACATCACGCGCAAGTTTACCTTCAAGCATTCGGCCAATCGCTATGACGGTATCCCGATTATCGCGGCCAACATGGATACCGTCGGCACGTTCGAAATGGCGCGCGCATTCGCGCCGTTTGGTCTGTCGGTCGCGCTGCACAAGCACCATCCGGTCGACACGCTTGCCGCCTGCTTTAAAACGCTCAAAGTCAAATCCAACGCGTTTTATTCGATGGGTATTACCCAACATGACCGCGCCAAGTTCGTGCGCGTGATGCGCGGCGCCGGCAACGCGATCCGCTATGTGTGCATCGATGTCGCCAATGGCTATACCGAAAGCTTCGTCGATTTTGTCGCGCGCTTTCGCGATGCCTATCCCCAGATCACCTTGATGGCGGGGAACGTCGTCACCGGCGAAATGACCGAGGAACTTATCTTGTCAGGTGCGGATATCGTCAAGGTTGGCATCGGCCCGGGATCGGTCTGCACGACGCGCAGCATGACCGGCGTCGGTTATCCGCAATTGTCGGCGGTGATCGAATGCGCCGACGCCGCGCATGGACTGGGCGGTCGCATCTGCGCCGACGGCGGCTGCACGTCGCCGGGAGACGT
>JANYCE010000254.1 GCA_025360445.1 Betaproteobacteria bacterium | reverse complement strand
GGTGCGAAAGTGATTTTCATCGTGATTAACAACGGCATGTTCGGCACGATTCGTATGCATCAGGAAAAGCACTATCCCGGCCGTGTGAGCGGCACCAGCCTTTCCAATCCCGATTTCGCAGCACTCGCGCGCGCGTACGGGCTGCATGGCGAAATCGTCGAAAAAACCGGCGACTTCGAGGCCGCATTTGAACGCGCATGGAGCGCAAAGACGGCCGCGCTACTCGAATTGCGCATCGATCCGGACGCGGTTTCTCCGCGCACCACGTTGTCCGCCATTCGCGCTGAAGCGCTTAAGAGTCAAAAATCATGAACCACTAAGCGTTGAACGCTTTTCTTTTGCAATGAGAACTTCTGAATGATCCGCTATATCAACGAAGCAGAAGTCGCGCAAATCCTGACGATGCCGAAAACCGTCGAACTCGTCGAAACGGCATTGAAAGCGCGCGCCGAAGGCCGCGCGATCGACGTGCCGCGCGTGCGCGCTCGCGCGCCAACCGGCACCCAGCATATTTTGCAGGCCGCGGCGCCCGATCTGAAATTGATCGGCTACAAGATCTATTACTCGAACCCAAGTAAAGGCGCGCGCTATCACGTGCATCTCATCGATACCGACAGCGGGAGCCTGGTGGCGATGATCGAAGCGAGCCATCTCGGCATAATGCGCACGGGCGCTGCCAGCGGCGTGGCCACCAAATACATGGCGCGCGAAGACGCGTCGACCGTTGGCATGATCGGTGCCGGCAAACAGGCCGCCGGCCAGCTTGAAGCCGTGTGCGCGGTGCGCAAAATAACTGCCGCCAAAGTGTTTAGCCGTAAACCCGATAAAGCGCGCGATTTCTGCACCCTGATGAGCGGCCGGCTCGGCATCACAATGGAAGCCGTTACGAGCGCGGCTGAAGCAGTGCGCAGCGTCGACATCATCAATGTCATCACCAAAGCGTCGAACCCGGTCTTGCTCGGCGAATGGCTGGAACCAGGGCAGCACATCAATGCCGCGGGCTCGAATGCGCTGACCCGCCGCGAGCTGGACGAGTCGGCGATCAAGCGCTGCGCGCGCGTCGTCGTCGACTCGCGCGGTACTGCGCGCAATGAGTGCGGTGATCTGCTGCCGCTCATCGAAAGCGGCCAGCTCGATTGGGATGCCCTGCCCGAACTCGGCGAGCTGATCGCCGGGCGGATGGCCGGGCGCAAAGCGCGCGACGAAATCACGCTCTACGAATCGCACGGCATGGGCATCCAGGATATCTATACCGGTCATCATATTCTCGCGGTTGCACGCCAGAAAAATATCGGCATCGATCTGCCTATCGGCGGCTGACAACACCCGATGTTGCTGAAGCTGATCAAACGCGAAGCCATCCGGTTTGTCGATAACGTTCGCAGCAACAACCCGCTTGACCTGCCGCGGGCCGCCCGCCACAGCGGCACCTGGAACCATGCGGATCTCAAATGGATTGCCGCCAAAGCGCGCGATGTGCCGGGGGATTTCGCGGAAATCGGCGTGTTTCGCGGCGCGGCTTTCCGCAAGGTCGCCGTCCTCGCGGGACAACAAAATAAGCGCGCACATGCATTCGACAGCTTCACGGGCATGAATGATCCGACGTCCGCCGATGGGCCGACCTATCCGAAAGGCATGTTCGATATCGGCGGCCCTGATGCTTTCGTCCACCTGATGACCACGGCAGGCGTCGAGCGCGCGCTCTACGATGTCTGGCCCGGTTACGTGCCGGAGTGCTTCACGCAGGTCCCTGACGCGTTGCGATTTTCATGGGCGATACTCGACGTTGATCATTACCAGCCGACAGTCGACGGACTGCGCTGGCTGACTGCGCGCATTAACGAGGGCGGCATCCTCGCCCTCGACGATTACGTAGGGCAAAACAAAGGCAAACTCGCCACGCGGGCGATCGATGAATTTTTATCGAGCAATCGCGAGTTCGAAAAGATAGCGCTCTTCAACCAGCAAATGATATTGCGCAAAAAACCCAGCTCATAACTTAACCGCATCTGGAGAATTACATGACATCAACAAGCTCGAAGATCGGTTTCGTCGGCATCGGCGCGATGGGCACGCCGATGACCACCAATCTCGCCAAAGCCGGCTACAAACTCGTGATTTACGACACCGATGTGAAGCGCACTGAAGCATTGGCCGCGACGCTCGAAGTTGAAGTCGCCGACAGCCTCGCCGCCATTGGCGCCATGTGCGGGACTGTCATCACGATGCTGCCCGACGGCAAGATCGTGCGCCAAGCGCTGTGCGGCGAGACCGACAACTTCAAAGACTGCATTGCCGGCGCTCTCAAGCCAGGGTCGCTGGTGATCGACATGAGCTCGTCATCGCCGCTCGGCACGCGTGAACTCGCTACGCTGCTCGAGACACGCGGCATTAAACTGATCGACGCGCCGGTCTCCAACGGCGTGCGGGGGGCAACCGCTGCAACACTGGCCATTATGGTTGGCAGCGACGACGCAACTTTCGCGCAAATGAAGCCGCTTTTTGAGAAGATTGGCAACCAGATATTTCATGCCGGGCCGCTTGGTGCAGGCCACGCGATCAAGGCCCTCAATAATTACGTGTCGGCGGCGGGTCTCGTCGCTGCGTGTGAAGCGGTCGTCGCGGGTCAGCGCTTTGGTCTCGACGCCGCTGTCATCGTCGACATTCTCAATGCATCGAGCGGCATGAACAACACGACCAGAAACAAATTCAAGCAGCACATCCTATCGGGCACCTACGGCGCCGGATTTTTCACGGGACTCATGGCGAAAGACGTTCGCACCGCGCTGGAAGTGATTGAGAAGACCGGCACGTCAAGCCTGCTGGCGAAACCGTGCACCGGCATCTGGAACAAAATGGAACAGGACCTGGGCTTCACCTCCGACCATACTGAAATGTTCCGCTATGTCGAAGGCGCCAAATAACTGGCACGCTCTGGTGTTGTGCTTCATTCAGATGGCACTTAAAGCGCCGTTTGAGGCGGATGACTTTGAAGGTTCATCGGTTTAATGAACACCGCACCAGTGCAATGCGGTTAACCGATTGCTATCTATCTTCGCGTGCGATGCCACCAGCGCGCCACCTGCCAGTGATCACGGCTGGTCTGCGCTGATATTGGCGGCGTTTGCGACCTTGGTATATTTAGCGACTTCGACCTTGATTAATGCGGAAAACTCTTCGGTCGTGTTGCCGACGACATCCGCGCCCAGCCCCGCCATACGCTCTTTGACATCGGGCAACGCGAGCGCTTTAAGCATTTCCTGATTCAACCTGGCCACGATCTCGCGCGGCGTCTTCACCGGCGCCACCGCGCCATACCACGTGCTCATCTGGTAGCCCGGGACACCTGATTCTGCAATCGTCGGCACGTTAGGCAACGCACCGACGCGCTTGTTCATGGTAACGGCGATTGCCCGCACTCGACCGGCTTGCACGTGCGGCATGATCGGCGGCGCCGAATTGAATGCAAGCATCACCTGACCGCCGACCAGATCAATTGCGAGCGGGCCGCCGCCCTTGTAGGGAATCGCCAGCATATCGGTGCCCGTCATCATTTTGAACATTTCACCCGCGAAATGCTCGGGGCTGCCGACGCCTGAGGTCGCGTAGCTCAACGCACCCGGCTTCGCCTTCGCCAAAGCAATCAGTTCTTTTACCGTTCTCACCGGCAGGGAAGGATGCAGGCATAACACGTTCGGCACATTCGTCACGACAGTGATCGGTGTGAAATCGCGCTCGATGTCGTAACCCAGATTTTTATAGACGGGCTTACTCATGATATGCGCCACCGACATGAATAAAATCGTATAGCCGTCAGCGGGCGCGTCGGCGGCGAGCTTCGCCGCGATGTTGGCATTCGCACCGGGACGATTCTCGATCACGAATTGCTGCTTTAGCGAATCCGTAATTTTTGCGCCCACGACTCGCGCCATGATGTCCGTGCCGCCACCGGGCGCATAACCCACGAGGATGCGCACCGGCTTTATTGGATAGTTTTGCGCCAGTACCGACGCAGACCCGGCGGCCAGAACAATCGCGGCGATCGCAGCAATGCTACAACGTTGATGATTCATGTTTTCCTCGCTTAAGACTCGATAATTTTGCCGCTTAACGTATGACGCATGCGCCGGCCTGTCAAGCCGGTCACTTGATTCGCCGGTCGCTTGATTCGCATTGCCACTCACGCGCACGGCGCCGCGCGCAGCAGGTAAAATGATGCCGCAAGAGAAAGCGCCATCCCCGCATTGCATTGATACGCGCGACTTTCAGTCGCGGCCGCAACAGTTAAAGCGGCTCAGCAGCGGTAATGCGACTGAATAATTTCTTCATACTTAAAAACAGTTCCGAGGAGAAAGTTATGCCGATTGCACTAAGTTTAAAGGCCACGTGCGCACTTGCGTTGCTTAGCAGCGCCGCGACCGCGCAGCAATATCCGGCGAAAACCGTGCGCTTTGTAGTGCCGTTCGTGGCCGGGGGCCCCACCGATATTCAGGCGCGCATGCTGGGCGAGAAACTTGGCCAGCGGCTGGGGCAGCAATTCATTATCGACAATCGTGGCGGCGCCAATGGCAACATAGGCCTTGAGCTTACCGCGAAAGCGCCGCCCGACGGATACACCATCGTCATAGCTACAGTTGGCACGTGGGCAGTTAATCCGAGCTTGTATAAGCAAATGCCGTTCGATCCGGTCAAGGATTTCGCCCCGATCATGCAAGTCTCCTCCTCGCCTGGCGTGCTCGTCGTGCATCCATCGGTGCCGATCAAAAATGTTAAAGAGTTGATAGCGCTCGCCAAATCGCGGCCCGGCAAACTCGATTACGGTTCGTCCGGCATCGGCGGCTTCGGCCACATTTCGGGGGCGCTGTTCTGCCTCATGACGAAGACCGAGATGGTGCACATCCCTTATAAAAGCTCCGCGCCTTCGCTGACCGATCTGATCGCGGGCCAGATCCAGGTTTTATTCAACAACGCAATATCGACTGTGCCTTTCATCAAATCAGGTCAGGTTCGCGCGCTGGCAGTGACGAGCTTGAAACGCATGCCCGCCCTGTCCGATCTGCCGTCGATCAATGAAACGGGCGTCAAAGGCTATGACAACTCGTCGTGGTCGGCAGTCGCCGCGCCCGCCGGCACGCCGCGCGAGATCGTCGCCAAACTCAACACCGAATTAAACGCGATCTTGAAATTGCCGGACATTCAGGAGAAGAATGCCTCGTTCGGCGCGGAGCCCGTCGGTGGAACTCCCGAACAGTATGGCGAATATTTGAAGTTGGAAATCGCCAAGTTTGCGCGCGTAATAAAAGAGGCGAAAATTACAGCGCAATAGCGTGGCGGCAACGAAGCTCAGGTTGCTACCTTCAGTAGCGCGGCCGCGCGCGATAACGTTTGTGCGCGGTTTCCACGATATGCGGTATCAATTGCCGATACTCGATGCCCACGAAGCAAAGATTGCGGCCCAGCGTATTCGGGTTGAGATCCGAATTTGGATTGGCTTCGATAAAAACGAGACGGCCTTCATCGGTTAAACGAAAATCCAGACGCGCATAGTCTCTTAGTTTAAGCGCGACGAACGCGTTGGCGCCGTACTCGCGTACCTGCTTGAGCACGCGCGACGGCAATTTGGCCAACCGATAGCGAACCCGCCACTTGGTGCGGTAAGCGCCGTCATTTTTTAACCGGTAAGTTGCAAATTTCGGCGCAGAAGCCAGTCTGCTACCAACCACCATCTCAGTGGGCGCCAGCACGCGCGGTTCGTTGCCGATAACGCCGACGTAGATATCGCGGCCCGGAATAAATTCTTCGCACAGGATCGGCTCTTGCAAGCGCGAGCGCATTGCCTTGACCCGCTCACTCAGTTGGCGCGCAGTGCGCACCAGTGAGTTTTTTCCGATCCCGTCGGAGCCGTCGCCGAGTTGCGGTTTGATAAGCAGCGGGTACGGCAAGCCGCGATTCTCGATGCGCTCATGCGGACCCAGCGTAAACGAGCGTGGCACATCGACATCTGCGGCGGCGACCAGATATTTGGACAGCGCTTTATCGCGACAGATCTGCAGTCCGAGCGGGCCGGTCCCGGTGTAACGGAACTTCATGATGTCAAGCAAACCCGCGATCGCCTGATCCAGTTTGCGATCGCCATCGACCCACTCAGTCAGGTTAAAAACCATGCGCGGCTTAAGCGCGGTAAGTTCGGCGAGCGTCGCGCCGACATCAGGGCCAAACGGCACTATAGCGATGTGCGGATAGTGCGGCCGCAGCGCCTTATACACATGCTTTTCCATGCTCGCGCGATCGAGCACGAAAATGCCGCGCTTGTCGCGCTCCCCGTTTTCAGCGTCAACGAGCATCGCCACGTCGCAGCGTGTGTTTTTTTCTGAACGTTGCGCCATGCGCCGATTGTAACCGTACGGGCATCGCGTTTGCGTTCAACCGCGGCCGCTGATATCGTGCGGCGGTAATTTTAAAGCATACAATTAAGTCATTGGAGGAAGCATGAACTTTACTGCAATCGCATTCGCGTTCGCCGCCACTGCCG
>JANYCE010000231.1 GCA_025360445.1 Betaproteobacteria bacterium | reverse complement strand
GTTGGCGTGCGCTCGCAATCCGAAATCGAGCGCGCGGTTGCCAAGGCGATTGCAGAGCACAAGCTTAAAGGCAACGAAACGTTTCCGGCGCACATGCAGTTGAAAATCGAAGCGATCGGCCTCGACATCGCGCTCGATGGCGAAATCAAGCTCGAATAGATGCGAGATTGGGGATTGAGATTGCGTGATTAAGGGATTAAAACAACGACCATCGCATCTCGCGAATGCTGCCGCCTTAATTACTCAATCACTGAATCACTCAATCATCAACACTCACTGCCGCAATATCAGCTGGTCGCCGCGCTTCGTAAATTCGACCCGCTTGAGAAAACTCATGCCGAGGAGCACGACATCGGAATCGAGTCCCTCGGACATCACGGCGCTGATATCGGTCAGTTCGAGCGGGCCAAGGCGCACGCGCTCAAGGCGCGTCTGATAGCCCGGCGCGGGACCGTTGGCAGTCAGCAGTGTAACGCCGGCGCCGCGTTTCAAGCCGAGTTCGCGCCCCAGCGAGAGCGGCAACGCCACCCACGTGGCGCCGGTATCGAGCAGGAAAGTCACGCGCCGGCCGTTGATCTCGCCTTCTGCGATGTAGTGTCCGGCGCGATTGCGCACGAGCGTGACCTCGCCGCGCTGCAGATTGAGGACCTGGGCCGTGTTCGGGTTGGTCTCGCGCGCCTGCCAGTCGTGGAAATACCAGTATAGTCCGCCCATGATCAGTACCCACGCGATTCCGAGCATGATCTTGCCGCTGCCGCTATGCGGATTAGAGTTTTGGTCCATGCAAATAAGCCTTTGACCCAAAAGGCGCGAAGGACGCAAAGGAAGGTGACAGCTCCCGGAATGCAGAGCGAAAAAATGACCGGAACTCCGCCCGGTCTTTTTTTGCATTGCGGATTCCCTTCGCGTCCTTGGCGGTAAAGCTTTACAGCTTGAGGAAATGCTCGCGGTAGTACTTGAGCTCATCAATCGACTCGTACACGTCGGCGAGCGCCTCGTGGCGCCCATGCTTGGTCATGCCCGCCGCGAGTTCCGGCTTCCAGCGCCGCATCAGTTCTTTTAACGTACTGACGTCCAGATTCCGGTAATGAAAGTGCGCTTCAAACCCGGGTAAATTCTTGACCATGAAGCGCCGGTCCTGGTGGACTGAATTGCCGCACAGCGGCGACACGCCGGCCGGCACATGCTGCTTAAGGAATTCGACGAGCGCAAGGTCCGCCGTTGCTTCGTCGACTGTCGAGGCTTTTACGCGCTCGATGAGACCGGATTTTGCATGCGTGCTCTTATTCCAGGCATCCATTGCATCGAGCACGGCATCAGGCTGATGCACGACCACCACGGGCCCTTCGGCGACGAGATTCAGATGCACATCCGTGATGACGATCGCCACTTCCAGTACTTTTTCAATCTCGGGGTCGAGCCCGCTCATTTCCATGTCGACCCAAATCAGGTTATTCGCGTCCGCTGTCATTGCGCTGCAACTCATTTCGGCTAAACAAAAGGAAGCGATATTTTGTCATAGATCGTCTTGATAGGATAATCTTCGCTTCATGCAAACTTTCAGCCTTGTGTTCCTCAGCGCGCTTGCGCTCGCGACCGGCATAAAACTGTGGCTCGCGATGCGCCATCTCGCTCATATAAAGCACCATCGCAATTCAGTACCGGCCGAATTTTCAAGCGACATCAGCCTCGACGCGCACCGGCACGCGGCCGATTACAGTTGCGCGAAGACGCGCATGGGCATGCTAACGACGGCGTTCGAGTGCGCACTGATCATCGCTTTAACGTTTGGCGGCGTATTGCAATGGACGTTGCACTTAACTGCCGGATGGTTTGAACCCGGCGTTGCACGCGGCGTGGCTTTATTAGTGCTGCTCGGCGTCACGACCAGCGTGCTTGACCTGCCGTTTGCCTGGTATCGAACTTTCGGCATCGAGCAGCGATTCGGCTTCAACAAAATGTCGCTGCGCATGTTCCTCGTCGATTTGCTCAAGAGTGCGGCGCTCGCTGCAGCACTCGGCATTCCATTGCTCGCCTGCATACTTTGGCTCATGGAGCGCGCCGGCAATCTGTGGTGGTTATATGCGTGGTTTTTCTGGGTTGCATTCAACCTCATAATTCTGACGGTCTACCCGGTCTGGATCGCGCCGCTATTTAATAAATTCGTGCCGCTCGACGACGCGCAGTTGAAGCAGCGCATCGAGCGCCTGCTCGAACGCTGCGGCTTCAAAGCACAAGGCCTGATGGTGATGGATGGTTCACGCCGATCGAGCCACGGGAATGCGTACTTCACGGGTTTCGGCAAATCCAAACGCATCGTATTTTTTGACACGCTGCTCGCGCGGCTTCTGCCCAGCGAGATCGAAGCAGTGCTTGCGCACGAACTTGGCCATTTTAAGTTACGGCACGTGATCAAACGCATCGCGTGGATATTTACCGCGAGTCTCGCTTTTCTATGGCTGCTCGCTCAATTGATGAGCCAGACGTGGTTTTATACCGGCCTTAATGTAAATATGAACGCCGAGACGCAATCAACCGCCATCGCGCTCGTACTGTTCTTCATGGTCATTCCCCAATTTACTTTCCTGCTCCACCCGTTGACGAGTTTTTATTCGCGCAAGCACGAATTCGAGGCCGATCACTATGCGGCGCAACACGCGTCGGTTGCGGATCTGATTTCCGCGCTGGTTAAACTTTATAAGGACAACGCTGCTACGCTGACGCCCGATCCGCTGCATTCGATGTTTTACGATTCGCATCCGCCCGCAACCCTGCGCATCGCACGGCTGCAGTCGATCAGGTGAAGCGCCATCCGGTACCGACGATTCGAATATGCGCTTTTGCCGCGGGGTGCTTATGACCGCAGTTGATCTCGCGCAACGCAAATGCAAATCCTGTGAAGGCGACGTGTCGCCGCTTAGGCCCTCGGAAATTACCGCGCTGCTGTCGCACCTCGACGGCTGGCAGCTCGCAGACGGCGTGATCACCAAAACCTACGAATTTAAAAACCACTACCATGCGATGGCATTCGTCAACGCAGCAGCGTGGGTCTCCCATCGCGAAGACCATCATCCTGACATCAGGATCGGTTACAACACGTGCAAAGTTGACTATTCGACCCACGCAATCGGCGCATTGTCCGAAAATGATTTTATCTGTGCAGCGAAGCTCGACGCGCTGTTTACGTTTTGAGCGGCACGGGTAAAAAAACGTCCGGCCCCACCCAGCCAGGAACCGTTGTTGCAAGTTTTGGCCGGCGATTTACGGTCGAACTCGCGGACGGGGTATTGATTGCGTGCGTTACGCGCGGCAAACGCACCGATCTCGCATGCGGCGACCGGGTTGCCGTCGCGATGACGGGAACAGACCAGGGCGTGATCGAGTCGATCGCCGCGCGCTCGTCGCTGTTTTACCGATCCGACATTCAGCGCGAAAAACTAATTGCCGCCAACGTCACGCAAATCGTGATCGTGCTGGCGGCGTCCCCGCCAATTCATCCCGAGCTGCTCGATCGTTGCCTGGCCGCTGCCGAGGAAGCCGGCATCCCCGCAGTACTCGCGTTGAACAAAATGGATTTGTCCGCTGCGCCCGCCGCACTCGAGGGGCTTGACCGCTACCGCGCCCTCGGTTATCGCGTCCTCGGGCTCGCGGCAAAAATAGACATCACGCCACTACGCGAGCGGCTCGCCGGTCACACCAGCGTGCTGGTGGGCCAATCCGGGATGGGCAAATCCACGATCATCAATCGGTTACTGCCCGATGCGGCGGCGCGCGTCGGCGAACTGTCGGTGGCGCTGGGTGGCGGGCGACATACGACGACTCACGCGCGGCTCTACCATCTCGATGCGACGAGCCACATCATCGACTCACCGGGTTTGCAGGAATTCGGTCTCGTGCACGTGCCTGCGGAGAGTCTCGCGCATGCATTCATAGAATTTCGCGCGCATCTGGGCAACTGCAAATTCAACGACTGCAAGCACCTGACTGAACCGGGTTGCGCGATAACGGCAGCGGCCGAACGCGGAGAAATCAATCGGCTTCGCGTGGAGTCTTATCGCAAGCTGGTGTTACAACTGATGAAAAAGGCGATGCGATGGGATTGATGCACAGCGTGTCGCTTCGCCTGAATCGGGTTTGTTGCAGACGAAAAGCCTGCGGCATGACTGTCTGATTGCCTGGTTATATAAGGTCGGTCTACTCGGATCGCTGAATCGCCTGCTAGAACCAGCTCCGTTTCCTCGAGGCGCTCGCTAGAACCAGCTCCGTTTCCTCGATCGCTCGCTAGAACCAGCTCGCGATGGTCGCGAGCAAAATTAGAAATAGCCATAACACGAGCGCGCGCCAGATCAGGCCAACCGCTGACTGCATGTAATCGACGTCTGCCTCATCGCCGTCGCCGAGCTGCGGACGGTAAACGATGCCGCCCTCTTCGTGCAGTACGCCTCCAAGCCTGACGCCGAGTGCGCCCGCCGCGGCGGCGAGCAATACACCTTGCGGCCGTGAGCGCCAGGTCACCGCCTGCTCGCGCCAGCATTCAACTGCGCCGGTAAAGTTGCCCGTCATCGCAAAGCTGAATGCGGTCAGCCGGACCGGCAACCAATCGATCACTTCGAATGCGCGTTGCGCGAATGAGCCGAAAGCATCGGCGTTTTGCGAGCCGCCCCAGCGGTCGGCAAGCAGCGCCGCAAGCCGGTAGCCGATCGCGCCGACCGGTCCGAGCACAATAAACCATGCCATCACGCCGAATACATGCCGATGCGAGCGGATGAGGCCTAATTCGATCGCGATGCGTGCGATCTCGCTCGCGGACAATTCGCGCGCCGATTCGCCGCGCCAGAGCGTGAGTATTTCGCGCGCGCGCGGCACATCCCCGGCGGTCAGCGCCAGCATCACATCATTGTAGAAGTGGCTGAACTGACGAAACCCGAGCGCGAGATATAACACCGCGATGTTCCAGGCCAGCGCCAGCAGGCCGCTGACGTGTCGCGATGCGCTATAAACGAGCAACGTAAGCAGCGCCACTGGCAGCACTGCCAGAAACCATGAGATGACACCGTCGCGGTATCGGCCGGCATTAAACTTATGCCCGATGCGGTTCACATAGCGCGCGAATGCCATGTACAGGCGGTTACCGGTTCGAAGCGGCCGCCATTGCTCGAGCAGTAGCGCACCAATCACCGACAAGAAAGTCATGGTTTGATAGTCGCCGAAGACGCGCGCGCGAAGGCCCACGCTTCAAAGAGCTTCATGTACGCGCGGGCGCCGGCATAAAGGTTCGAACTCATACGCACGCGTGTGGCACACGCTGGGGGCGCTCTAAACATAATTTATGGCGATGATTTCAACTTCCGTTGCGCCCGCCGGACGCTGCCATTTCACGATATCGCCGACGCGCGAGCCGAGCATCGCGCGTGCAAGTGGAGCCCCCCAGCTAATGCGGCCGGCCCCCACATCAGCCTCATCGTCGCCGACGATATGAAAAGTATGATCTTTGCCTTGCTCGTCGCGGATGGTCACGCTGGCGCCAAAGTGCACCTGGTCACGCGGCTGACCGTCCATATCGACGAGCGCTGCGCGCTCGAGTTGCGCAGTAAAGTAGCGGATGTCGCGCTTGACTTCGAGTAGCCGTTGTTTCGCCATCGGTTCGGCCGCGGCAACCAGCCGCTCGCGCTCGCTGAGCAATTCCTTCAAGCGCGCGCGCAAAGCTTCGAGGCCGCGCGCGGTCACGTAATTGGGACCTGCACCGCGAGGACGTTCCGGCGGCTCGACGGACGCTGAATCCTGGTCGGACTCTTTAACAAATGCACGGCTCATAACAGCTTTTAGTGTCCATAGAAAAATGGCCGTCGCGCGACCCAGATAGCAAGCTCGCCGGCCGAAAAACAAACTGCTGGAAAATAAACGGCTGGGAAATGAACGACTGGGAAATAGACTGCTGGGAGATAGACTATATGTCAGCCCTATGTTTCGCTCAAGATTGGTCATAGAGCCGCGCGACCCGCAGCAGTTGCGAATTGACACCAAGGCAGTGTATGACCGCTCGACAGCCCCAAGGTTCGCTCAAATACGAGCCGTGGGCGGGGCGCGCTCCCGGCTAAAGCCAACAAGCTTCGTAACCGAGAAACTTCATTAATTCGTCGCGCCTCTGCATGCTGTCGTTGTAGCCTAATTTGATTAACGCGCGACAGTATTCCTTCTCAAACAGCAGGTAACTCACGAGATTGGCGCCGCTTTTCTTTAATGCGCCGACGGTATAAAGCAGCGTACGAATGGTGCGCGGCAGGGTGCCAGTGTAGCTCAGCGCAATTTTTTCAAGCGCCTCGCTTGGCGAAACTACGCGAAAATCGATTTCGTGCAACGGCAGGTTATTTTTTGCGCGCAACTCCGCCGGCATCATCGAGAGCGTGCGATTAATGCGCTGCAACCGCTCAAGATCGACCTCGATACTGTCAAGAAAGATACTGTTCAGGCAATGCCCGGCTATTTGCGCGAGCGACGGATACGATTCGGTTTTGATACGTTCCAGTTGCGACGGGTATTGGCGACCCACGCCGATAACAAACAGGCGATTGGCGCCCAGATGCAGAGCGGGGCTCACCGGCGCGATCTGCCGCATGGAACCGTCGCCAAAAAATTCTCGATTGATATGCGTGGCCGGAAAAATAAACGGCAGCGCGGAAGACGCCATCAGGTGTTCGAGGCCGATCGTGGCCGGAATGCCGATGCGGCGTGCGCGCTGCCACGGTTCGAGTCCCGGCGCGCCCTGATAAAAAGTAACGGACTGGCCCGAGGTGTAGCCGGAGCAGGTGATGCTAAAAGCATAAAGACTCCCGCGGTCAATCGATTGTTGCACGCCGCCGAAGTCGAGCCGCGTGCCGACCAGGCGCGCGAGCGGCGAATTATCAAGCAGCGATATCGGCGTGGTGCGACCAAGACCACCGGTCAGCGCGGCACCTATCCATTTGGCGCTGTTATGGATAACGCCCAGCGGATCGGCGCGATAAATATGATGAACGTGAAAGTTTTTCCACACGGTCATCAACAGGCGAACACCACGGCGAAAATTGCCGGCATTGGCCGCGAGCACTGTCGCATTGATCGCGCCGGCGGAAGTGCCGCAGATTATCGGGAAAGGGCACGGCGCATCGGCGGGCAGCATCTCGGAAATTGCGCGCAGCACGCCGACCTGATAGGCGGCGCGCGCACCGCCGCCCGTCAATACCAGTCCAATGCGCCCTTTAGGCGGCCGGTCGCCGGTATCCATCCCTGATCCTTCGACTCATGGCCTAGTTTGCCACACAGAAGTTGCGGCGTTCATATGACTTGAGCAGCGTGCCGGCGACTCACCGGTCAGGGAGTCACACTGTCTAGTAGTTCGTTCCGTTAAAATAAATACACATTAGGTCACCCCCAGGTCAAACTTGT
>JANYCE010000227.1 GCA_025360445.1 Betaproteobacteria bacterium | reverse complement strand
TAATACCGTTTATAAGGTATGTTTGTTGTTCTTCTATCGACATTACATTAATTTCGGCGATATATGCATTCACCTCTTCGGGTGTCATTAATACGAGGAGCTTTACTTTGATTTCGTTGCGTGGGTCCAAGTATAGATTTGCCCACCCCGATATCTTGAGATTTATTATTAGTTCGCGTAGTTTGGGCGATAAACCGTCACCCTCTTTGTTCGTATGCATCCACGAAAAAATCTCAGCAATATCTGGAATCGATCTTTCTAGGAAACGCTCAATTAACGCGCGGGGAATGACAATAGAGTTTACCGATTCTGTCTATATGGCTACTTCGTTTACTTTTAAAAACCCAGTATCCAATCTCAATAGCACGCGCGCGATTCCTTATCGAGTTTTAATTCCTTACGTGTTCACAGTTACTTATCCGCGGTTTTATCCCTTTTCGAATTGTAATCGTGTTCTAGTAGCTCAAACCAATAGCGCAAATTCTCTCTTATGAGCCACCAAGCCGACAGCACCATAACTATCGTCATCATCGCTGATGCGAGGCATAACGCCGATGCGATTCGATTTGAGACAAAGCCAAGCGTCAGCTGACTAGTGGCTGTCAACATTGCCGCTGCTACGCTATAAACTAAGAAATCGCCCAGCCGTTTAAGCGGCCCGTATTTCGTGAGCGAATTATTTTGCAGCTGCTTTTGCCGTAGCCTCGTCTCGTAAGCAGGAAGATCATAGAGATCCTCCCTCAATTTTATAAGAATGAAAGTTTTAAGGCTGAGCAAAAATCCCCCAACCGTCAGGAAGCCAGTGAACAGTGGAATCTGCAGTTTATTTTGATAAATTTGTACAAGATCAACGCCTGCTGGCAGAGCAAAAATTAAAACTAACGAGGTGCAAACAAATACCCCGATCGCTGTTCCAATTAAAAAACGCATAAATCGGCGACCTTGCGGTTCAATTACCTAAGGGAGTCTCTAGCATCGCCGAAATGTCTGGTGATTTGGCAATCGTCAATAGCTTCTTAACCATAGCAGAATTTTCAATGGTTTCTTGCAGGTCGGAGGACCGTATTATTAAATCTTTAACCACCTCTTCATAGTCCATCACTGCTAAGCGATCCAAATTATTTTCTAGCTTCAGGATTAGGTCATCTCCCTCACCGTCAATCCCTTCGACACTCAACGTTTCGATATCCTCACGCGTTTTAAGAAAGCCGCGAATAACACTCCTAATTTTTTCTGCGCTCGTTTGCTTTTCAAACCGGAAGCGATGCCTGACCGACTTTGAGATTTGAGCAATAGGGAGAAAATCCTTCTCTTTAACCTCAACACTCTCAATTTGAACATCGAGCGTGTGGATTTCTTTTAACAAAGCCAGCGCCTCTGGCAGCGCCTGCGGCCTGACCCAAAACGAAAACCTAAGCGTGTTTTGATATTTGGTATGACAAGCTGCGATCTGCTTTTGGCTCATAGCAGGCTTAATGTCTGCATTTATCCTGGTGGTCTTATATTCACCATAAAAATAACGTGAGAATTTGCAGAAAATATTCAGAGACGAGGAATGGTGGTAGTGCTGATATATTCCTCTGCCAGTAGACCCTTTTATCAAGAAAAAATTCACCTCTACAGGATTTTCGCCCTCCTTTAATCCTTCGGCGGTAATCGTAAAATCACCGCCATCCGTTCGGATTTTGCAAAACTGCGTTTGATCTCTGATCGTGAGCAGCACCCCCGCCCAGTAGCCTTCAATTTTCGTTACCCCCATAATAAAGTTGTCGCGGGTCAGGCTTTGCTCCGCAACCAAATAATTCAGAAATTCTTGCAGGAAAATTGTCTTGCCGGGTCGCCAATTGAACCCGAGTACTTTGACCATCATGGCGTTGCTCCCCTTTTATAATTATTGATTTCAGCGATCCTCAGATTCAATATTCGCAATCTGAAAAAACTAGTGAAAATCGAGCTTTAGACGGTTTACTATAATAGCGGAATATCCAAATGTAGGAAGCACACCTTTATTCTATTGCTCGAGACTTACACCTTCGAATTCAGAAATCGTGTATTTTATGGAGGTGTCGCGCATTGCCATCGGCATAGCGTTGTTTACGGCCAAGGGGGGATTTCATGAAATGCGCGATTCGTAAGGTTGTCATATGCGCGTCGGTTTTCTGGGCTCTAATGTTAAGCGCCACTTTTTCGTTTGGTTTTAAGTTGGTGCCAGTGGCAACTCCAATGGAGCAAAAACTCCCAAAGTATCAGGCGACGTTGGACCAAATGCTCGCGCGCATCACGACTAGGGGAATTGGTCATTTCACTTTCTCTGTCCATCAGCAAATTACGAATAGAATTTATAACTGCGATGCCGATCTCGACTCTCAGGATTGTCTCTATCCGGGGAAGACTTGGGCTCCGAATTCGGTTTTAGCGGGCGTGGAATGGAATGACAACCCACCGTATCAACTAAGCCAATCCTCAGGTTTTCCAGAGTGTGTTGGCGAAACTCTTCGACTACCAGCGAGGAAGGTTCAATGCTGGGCAAAGGTGTTTAAAGATGCCGAAACGAAAGCAAAACAAAACGTCAGATTTGACGACGCTTCTGGGCACGCATTGATCTATCGAGTCCATTTTGGGGATTTGCAGTTTCTTCATTCAATGGCGTCAAAGGACAATGAAACTGCCGACGCCACTAGGCAGCGCATTTTAATGTGGGCAGAGTTTACGTATCGCTTTGCCTTGGGTGATTTTCCGGTAGACGCTGAATTGCGGCATATTGGGATTAGTGGCATGGAAGTAATCTTCGCTAGTAAAGGGTGGACGCCAAGTCAACTTTTTACGTTGGGTGATCCGACATATCGAAACGAAATTGATTTGCGCACGTTTGCTTTCGGGTCTTTCCTTCATGTAGTTGAGGATAGTTTTGCGAACGGTCACGTCGATAGGAATGAGCCGACAGGGGGCAAGTGTCAAGGCGCCGGGGACATGTTGCAAACAGGTCAAATACAACAATTTCGCTCGTACACGCATCAGAATCCGGATAAGCATGGAGCGGAGGACTCGCCACAGGCATTCAACCGCAATTTTCTAATACAAAAACCTACCGTGGTGGACGTTGGGAGGATGATTCGAAAACATCTGGATGCGAGAGCGCCTTGGGATGAAGTGCGGCCGTACGTCGAGTGCATTTTTGCCATTGCGCCAAACGCAGTTGACTCCGGCCCCGGTAATAATTTCGAATAGAGTATTTTCGCACTTAAGACGTTCACGGCTTACAAGCCTAAGCTGATTACATTAGGAGAACTTCGCGGAATCACTATCCCTTTAGATCAATCAAGTCTTGATGCGTCGAATGTCACTGATATGTCCCTGAGGTAAGCTCTAATTAGCTACTTGTAGCGTAAGACGACGAATGGCGTGTGTCGTAAGGGCTTGATTAAATGAAATCCCCTTGACCTTAGGCCGACTACGAACCAAGGGGTAGCAAGTTCGAATCTTGCCGGGCGCGCCAGTATCATCAATGGGTTAGGTGTTTTTCACCTAGCCCATTTTCTTTGCTGCTCGACTTTTGCACGACTTTTGGCACCATTGTGGTTCACGCTGCAATACGTAAAAACGTTATTGCCGGTGTTTCCAGGCTCCGATCGATCTTATTGACCGCCGTAATTAACGCCGCGAGCTCGGCTGCCGAGTAGTGTCGAAGCGCTGCTCAGCGGCGACTTGTCCTTTCGACAGATCTCGCTTTGCCAGACTCTACTGGGCGTGTTTTCCATCCAGACTTGCGACAGTGATCCCATTTTACGAGGGCCAATTGCCAGGATGCAAACCGTGCGGCACTGTGGTGGGAAACCGGACAGATCATTTGCTTACAATAAGTCCCGACAATGCGCCTTGACATGGTAAGGAATATTCCTTGCCATATGCCCTCATCGCGCACAGGAACTGACCATGTCCCGCATTCACGAAGTCGCCACCATCACCTCGAAAGGTCAGATCACGCTGCCCAAGCCGATCCGCCAGGCGCTGGGTGTCGACGCCGGCGGTAAAGTCGCATTCGATTTCAATGGCAAAGCCATTATGGTCACGCGCGCGGAACCGGGTGAACACACCGATCCAGCGATTGCCCGGTTTCTGGCCGTGCTCGAGCGCGACCTTGCAGGAGGTAAGAATGTCACGGCCCTGCCTGCGGCGTTGGCCAAGAGCCTGCAACAGGCGAAGAAGCGGCGGGTTGAGATCTCAGAAGAGATCGCGGGCGACGTAAGCTTGTGAAGTCCGGCGATTGGTCTTTACTGTTCCATCGCTGTGTGCTGTAGCAGCTAGAGCGACTCAAAGCGGCCTCTGACAAGGCCATCGCCAACAACCCCCAAAACGCGCTCGAGAATGCCAACGTCAAGCTCTATGCGGCGCTGGCCAAACTGATGCTTGAGACCGTTCCAGGCGATCCAGCCAGAGATGAGTACCGGCAGGGCACCACCATGGGACCTGACTTCCGGCATTGGCGACGCGCCAAGATCGGGCGTCGGTTTCGGTTGTTTTTTCGTTACGACTCGCGCTCCAAAGTAATTGTCTACGCGTGGGTTAACGATAACGACGATAAGACCCTACGCACCGCAGGTAGTAAGAACGATCCCTACACTGTATTTCAAAAAATGCTCAGTCGTGGCAAGCCACCTGATGACTGGAACAAGTTGCAACGTGAGTCGAGTCCACAAAAGGTAGAGCCCGCCAAGCGCCGCTAGAAATTGTCCGAAAACACTGCGCGAAGCCCCATGCCGCTCGACGACCGAACTTCTCGGCATACCGTCTCGCCGCCCGGATTCGCGCTGCCTGCCAGGCCCTGTTGTTCATACAGCCCAACGGTTCTCCCGGACCGTGTTTATCCAACGGCTTCTTCTTGCCGTCGATGCCACGGTAGGTAAACACGTAGCGCTCGTGAATTCCACGCCGCGCTTCGATTACCGCCCGAGCCTCACGGGTTAACACCACCGACTCAGTGTCGTCTGTGTCCCGGCATAGGGGGCAATAAACCGCTTATTTCCGCCTTAGGAATCCACCGCGGCTGCCGATAATCTTACTGACGGGTGTGCCGCTGCCTGCGCGGGGCGGTCGCCGGTCATTCGATCATGGAGGACCACATGAACCTGATCTCCAATCGCCAGCCCGGGCTACCGCTCGAGTTCGACGCGTTCAACGACACCACCCTGCGGGCCGCGCATGCGCGCAGCCAGCTCAAGATGCCCTTCGAGGTGGCAGTGCGCGACAAGGCGCTCGCCATCTGCCTGCGCTGTCTGGCGCAGGCGCAGCTGAAGAAACGAAACCGGCATGGGTAGCGTCACGGAAATCTGGAGTGCCCACAACCTTAAGCGGGGACTGCGTCGCTATTGGGTGCGTTTCCGTGAGGAGATGCTGATCTTCGGCGGCCGACCGGACCATAGCGGCGTGCTGTCGATCTGCCAGCCGACCACCCGTGGGCCACTGTTCGCTACGCTCAAAGTTGCCGTTGGCCAGATCACCGAGGAAATCGGCCGCGGCGGTCAGTTGGTTATCGAGATCCATAACCTAAGACTGGTGGTAGTCGTGCGCGCTGTTGAGAGCACGCGTGTGCTGCTGGAGTTTGGAGTGCCGCGCGGCAACCAGGCCAAAATTGCGCTCGGTGCGTGACAAATTTATCGCCGCATTCGGCTTGCCGGGGCCGTCTCAAGATCCCTGTGCGACCCACACTTATGCATTTCAGGTTCAGGCGTAATAATTCAAAAAATGCAGCCTTTTTCTGCGTCTTTTCCGCTGATGAAACGCGGCAACAGTGCGCCATACTTCACCAATCGCACTCAAAAGTGCGTGGCTTCCGGCTAACATCGTTTCCAATCTGGAATATCGAATATGCGCATTGCCAATACACTGTTGTTTGCATTCCTGGCATTTTATGCCCTGCTCGCGCGCTCCGAGTGGACGGATGTGTGCCTATCAGTCTTTGAAAAAGCGCAACTGGAACAGGAATTGATTTCAAATGGCACGTCGGCTCGCGGCGTGGTTGGCACGGGCCGGCTGTATTTCCACACGGCGCCGGCCAAGCGCTGCCAGCTCAAAGATGTCTTTGTCATCGTTGGCGACAGTCTTGAAGCCTTTGCCGACTATGGCGAATTTACCAGTGTAATCTACTGGAATCCAAATACCGGCGCCGGCACTGCGGGCTGGGTTCTACGTTCGCGTGTGACCGAAACGGCGACCACCGTCGCCTCTGGCCCGGCTGCACGATGACGTTCGATATCAAAATAAGCGTATACGCTGTGCCCGGCGGCGACTGACTTCACCCCGCACGCGAGTGTCAGATGACACTTGCGGATCGAGATCGATTGCGAGCGGATCGGTCTTCAGCAGCGCCAAGTCCCGCCCACAGATTGAGCGCAGTCGTGGTTTTGCCGCCGCCGCCTTTCTCATTGAATATCGCGATTGCCGCCATTTGAACTTCGCCACTGCGGCGCGTTGTGTACCAAGTTCAGGATATGCCCGGCGGCCCCCGCATGGGTGCTGGAAAAACACGATAAGACCAAGCCTGTTCAGGCCTTACACCGCGCATTTAAGGCAATGCACAACTGATGGTCATGAATCGCCGATCGAGAATCGCTGGCACGGCAGCGCCGAGCGCCCTGCATTTGTAGGACAACTTGTTACACGCGCCGCTGCGCAATCCGTGCGGCCTTTATTAGAGATTGTCCACTTAAGTGAACGTTTCCTCGTCGGCATACTTCATCCCGTAGCATTTCACACCGATTGCCAAAGGAGAGTCTGCGATGAGTAACGAACAACTGTTGGGTGAAATCCGTGAAACCAATCTCGCGTACCTGTTGCTGGCACAACAGATAATCAGGATGGACAAGGCCACTGCCATTTTTCGTCTGGGCATCAGCCAGGACGTCGCCGAAATCCTCGAGCAATTGTCGCCGGGCCAGATCCTGAAAATGGCGTCCTCCAACATGCTGTTATGCCGTTTCCGCGTCGATGACCGTCTGCTGCTCAGCCTCCTGACCGACCACGGCACGAGCAAGCCGATGGTGCAGTCGCATGCCGCCGTGCTGATGGCGGGGCAATCCGCCGCCGGGCTGGCTTGATCATTCGCGCTCAACATCCGATTCAGCAGCCGATTCAGCGGGGGAAGCATGCGTAACAAAAGCGTTGTAACCGAAGCAAATGAGATCAATCTAGCCGTCGATCTAGTCAAGCTCGGTGCGCGGTTGCAGGTGCTGGAAACGGAAACCAATCTCAGCCGCGAGCGTCTGCTCAAGCTGTACAAAGAGGTTAAAGGCGAATCGCCGCCCAAAGGAATGCTGCCATTCTCGACTGACTGGTTCATAAGCTGGCAGCCCAACATCCATTCGTCGCTGTTCATCGATATCTATCGCTATCTTGGCGAGCACGCGAGAATCAGCGGCATCGAAGCGATCATCAAGGCATACCGGTTGTATCTCGAACACGTCGAAGTCAATGGTCTCGAGCGCGTGCTGAGTCTGACCCGTGCGTGGAGCCTGGTGCGGTTTTGCGAAGCAAAAATGCTGACTACCATACCGTGTACTGAATGCGGCGGTCACTTCATCATGCACGCGATGGATTTGCACAAGAATTACGTATGCGGCATGTGTCATGTGCCGTCACGCGCCGGCAAGACCCGGCGAGCAGCCGCCGAGCTGTTGGTGCAGCAACTGGCATCGTTGCCGCAACCGTCGTGCGCAATTAGGCGTGTCACCGCAGCCGCCGGCTCCGGCAAGCGTTCACGCCCGCGGCAGACGGCGTAGCGCGCCACACGCTGAAACAGCAGGGCTTTTTACGCCCTATTCCCGCATTCATTGCGCGCATCGCAGTGCTAACGTGCAATTGTCATCGCGTTGACGGTGGACTGCCGTTGCGACCGCTTGCGGTCAGTGCGCGACCGCATTTGATCGGGAGACAGTGAGTGCTGGTAATCCTCGGGTATCTAATCGTTCTGGCCTCGGTGTTCGGCGGCTTCGCACTGGCTGGCGGACATCTCAGCGCATTGTTGCAGCCGATCGAGTTGCTGATGATAGGCGGGGCTGCCGCCGGCGCGTTCCTGGTCGGCAATACCGGCAAAGCGATCAAGGCCACTTTGAAGTCCCTGCCGTCCGTTCTGAAGGGAACGAAATACAGCAAGGCGGTTTACATGGATCTGATGGCATTGCTCTACGACATCCTCGCCAAGGTGCGCAAGGAAGGACTGATGACCATCGAAGACGACGTCGAGAACCCGGCGCAGAGCCCGGTGTTTGCGCGCTATCCGCGCGTGGTTGCCGATCATCACGTGCTCGAGTTCATGACCGACTATCTGCGGCTGATGGTTGGCGGCAATCTCAATGCGTTCGAGATCGAGAATCTGATGGACAACGAGATCGGCACCCATCACCAGGAAGGCGAGTTGCCGATACACAGCATCGCCAAGCTCGGCGATGCGATGCCGGCGTTCGGCATCGTCGCTGCGGTGATGGGCGTGGTGCACACCATGGCCTCGGTCGGTCTGCCGCCGGCCGAACTCGGCTTGCTGATTGCGCACGCGCTGGTCGGCACCTTCCTCGGCATTCTGCTCGCGTATGGTTTTGTCGGCCCGCTGGCGAGCCTGCTCGAACAAAAGCTCGGCGAGTCGACCAAGATGCTCGAATGCATCAAGGTCACGCTGCTGGCCAGCCTCAACGGATATTCGCCGGCGCTGGCAGTAGAGTTCGGCCGCAAGGTTTTGTATTCGTCGGAGCGACCGTCTTTCCTCGAACTCGAACGGCACGTCAAGCAGAAGAAGTGAACATGAGCGCACCACGCGCGACCAGCGGGCAACGCCGCGATGGCTGATGAAACCCAGCGCCCGATAGTCATAAAGCGCATCAAGAAAAACGCTGCCGGTCACCACGGCGGCGCCTGGAAAATCGCGTACGCCGACTTCGTCACGGCGATGATGGCATTTTTTCTGCTGATGTGGCTGCTCGGCTCGACCACCAAGGGCGAACTGCAGGGCATCGCGGACTACTTCCAGACGCCGCTGAAAGTCTCGCTCTCCGGCGGCAGCGGCAGCGGTGACAGTACGAGCCCGATCATGGCGGGCGGCCGGGATCTCACGCGCAGCGACGCCTTGCAAATGCGGCGCGGCGAGTTGCCGGAACAGAAGCGGCGAATCAACGCGAACGCGGCGCAGGCTGCAGTTGCGCGCCAGGAACAAATCAAGTTGAAGGCGCTTAAAGCGAAGCTCGATGAGATAATCGATGCGAGCCCGTTCCTGCAACAATACCGCAATCAGTTGCTGATCGACATCACGAACGACGGTCTGCGCATCCAGATCGTCGATGAGAAAAATCGTCCGATGTTCGATCTCGGCAGCGCGCACCTCAAGCCCTATGCGCACAATATTCTGCTGTCCCTCAGCAAGACGCTCAACGAAGTGGAAAACAGAATCAGCCTGACGGGCCACACCGACGCCAAGCCTTATGGGGCCGGCGAACGCGGCTACAGCAACTGGGAGTTGTCCGCGGACCGCGCCAATGCATCGCGCCGCGTGCTCGTCATGGGCGGCATCGCCGACGGCAAAATCAAACGCGTGGTCGGCATGGCGTCGGCGGTGCTGCTCGACGACAAGGATCCGTATAACCCGATCAACCGCCGGATCTCGATTATCGTGTTGACAAAAGAGGCCGAAGAATCGGTCAACAAGGGCAGCGGCAGGCTTGCGGCCGGCGGTGACGTGGCGTCCACGGAAACCGATGCAGCACGCTGATTTTGCCGAAACGCGCGAGCGGCATCCGCCTTGGGTGATCGCTACGCTCATACATGCCGCATGTTCAGTCGCGTCGTTTACGCTTGCCGCGCATGCGCCAGGTGCTTCATGGGTCTGGCTCGAGGGTGTCAGTGCAGCCATACTCGGCGCTATCGCCGGGTTGCCGGTGTGGTGGCTGCCGATCAATCTGCTGTTTGTGCCCGCGGCGCACGCGCTGCTGGGTTTGCAGCTGCCGGCAGTGCTCTATCCGGCCGCATTTTGCATCTTGTTCGCAGTCAACTCAGCCGTGTGGCGCCATCGCGTGCCGTTGTTCCTGTCGAGTGCGAAGGTGACCGCGAGGCTGTTGACATTGCTGCCGCAACACGCCGGATTCCGGTTTCTTGATCTGGGCTGTGGCACGGGTTCCTTGCTCGCCGACCTTGCGCGGGCGCGGCCGGACGGCAGCTACCACGGAATCGAAACCGCGCCGTTATCGTTCCTGTTAAGCCGCTGGCGCGCGCACGCGGCGCTGCGCGTCACCTGGGGCGATTTCTGGCCGACCGATCTTGCGCAGTACGACGTTGTTTACGCCTACCTCTCGCCAGTTCCGATGGCGCGGCTGTGGGACAAGGCGCGGCGCGAGATGCGACCGGGCAGCCTCCTCATCAGCAACACATTTGCCGTGCCGGGCGTTGCGCCGGCATACACATTGCCGATCGGCGATCGCCTGCGCTCGACGCTCTTGGTCTGGCGGATGTGAGGCGCAGGCCGTGTCGCCACTGCTGAAAAACTGGGTGGATTTGCTGGGAGAGGTGAAGCTCCCGGTGCTGGCGCAGACAGTGGCCGCGCTGGAACGGTTGCGCTGCGATGAAGACGGCGCGACGCCGCAGCGCATTGCGCAGGTTGTGCTCCATGATCCGATCATGACGGTCAAGGTGCTGCAATATCTGCAGCGCCACCGCAGCCGGCACCGCAGCGCGGATATTACGACGATTGCGCACGCGCTCATGATGCTCGGCACGTCGCCATTCTTTTCCCACTTCCGCGAGCAGTCATCGATCGAAGACCGGCTCACCCAGGACGCGGCGGCGCTCGGCGGCGTGCAACTCGTGATGAGCCGTGCCCGCTATGCTGCGCTTTACGCGCAGGACTGGGCGCGGTTTCGCCATGATACCGACCCCGAGGAGATCATGATTGCGGCGCTCCTGCGCGATCTCGCGGAGATGATGTTGTGGTGCTTCGCGCCGGTGCTCGCGCTGGAGATCGCGGAGCGCCAGCATAACGATCCCGCGCTGCGCAGCGAAAACGCGCAGCGTGCAGTGCTCGGCTTCCGGCTTCTCGATCTGCAACTCGAACTGGTCAGGGCGTGGCAATTGCCCGAGCTATTGCACGTGCTGATGGACGAGACGCGATCGCGCAATCCGCGCGTGCAGAACGTGGCGCTGGCGGCGGCGGTCGCGCGGCATTCCGCGCACGGCTGGGACAACCGCGCGCTGCCACATGATTATGCGCAGATCGCTGAATTACTCGGATTGTCCGGCGATGAAGTGACGGAGCACGTAGCCAGGATCGCGTTGCAAGCGTCCGGTGAATCGGCGTGGTATGGCGTGCCGTCGCTCGCACCGTTTGCGCCGCCTGCGCCGGCCGACCTTGCATGACGCGAACGGCCCGCGAGTAATCGCGCGAATAACAGCCGTTATGCCCGCTTACTCGTGGCATTGTCAGCACCGCCCGACACAGATACTTGTCGTCAGTTGCATTGACCTCATATGGCTGACAAAAACGATTCTGAACGCACCGAAGCCGCCTCGCCGCGGCGCCTCGAGCAGGCGCGCGAGGAGGGGCATGTCGCACGCTCGCAGGAGTTGACGACCTTCGCCATGCTGATGGCGGGCAGTGGCGGTCTGTGGCTGCTGGGCGGACAATTGTTCGAGCAACTGCGCGTGCTGACGCGGCACGGACTGCAACTGGACGTGGTCGCCGCGTCCGATGCCGCGCAGATGACTTCGCGTTTGCACGATCTCGCCGTCGACGGGTTACTGGCGATGGCGCCGCTGCTTGCGGTGCTGCTGGTCGTCGCGTTCGCTGCGCCGCAACTTCTGAGCGGGTGGCTTTTCAGCTGGGATGCGTTGCGCGTCGATCCGCAGCGCCTCGACCCCATGGCGGGTTTCGCGCGCATTTTCTCATGGCGTGGCGGGGCCGAACTGGTGAAGGCACTGGTGAAGTCGATGCTCATCACGGTCGTTGCCGCGGCGGTGATGTGGCACTTCCGGGCGCCGCTGCAGCAACTCCTCATGCTGCCGCCGGCGGCAGCCATCGCCGAGACGGCGCGCGTTGCTGGCCTGAGCCTGCTGATCATCGCGGGCGCGCTGGCCGTCGTCGCGGCGGTGGACGTGCCGTTCCAGTTGTGGCGGCACGGCGAGGACCTGAAGATGTCGCGCCAGGAGTTGCGCCAGGAGCATAGGGAAAGCGAAGGCGATCCCCAGATCAAGGCGGCGATTCGAGATCAGCAGCGCGCGATGGCGCGCCGGCGCATGATGTCCGCGGTACCGAAGGCGAGCGTCATCGTCACCAACCCGACGCACTACGCGGTGGCATTGAGCTACGAAGATCGCACGATGGGCGCGCCGCGCGTGGTCGCCAAAGGTGCCGATCTGGTGGCCGCGAGAATCCGCGCGCTGGGCGAAGAGCACCACGTGCCGGTGCTCGAATCGCCGGCGCTGGCGCGCGCGATCTACCGCCATACCGACATTGGGGATGAAATTCCCGAAACGCTGTACACCGCAGTCGCCGAAATCCTCGCTTACGTGTTCCAGTTGCGGCGTCATCGTGAGTTCGGCGACGCCACACCGTTACCGCTGCGGCCGATCGCGGTGCCGGCCGGGCTTGACCCGCAGGCGGGCGCGCCATGATCGGCGTATTGAATCTCACGCGCCCCTCGTCCGCCGAGCTTCTGCGCGGACTCGCCGGGCCGACGCTCATCGTCATGCTGCTTGCCATGATGGTGTTGCCGCTGCCGCCGTTCATACTCGACATGTTTTTCACGTTCAACATCGCTTTCTCGATCATGGTGTTGTTGGTCGGCATGTACACGGTGAAGCCGCTTGACTTCGCGGTGTTCCCGACGGTCCTGCTGGTCACCACGCTGTTGCGGTTGTCACTCAATATCGCATCGACGCGCGTCGTGCTGCTCGAAGGGCATACCGGTCCTGGCGCAGCCGGCAAGGTGATCGAATCGTTTGGCCATTTCCTCGTCGGCGACAATTATGCGGTCGGCCTCGTGGTGTTCATCATCATGGTCGTCATCAACTTCGTCGTCATCACCAAGGGCGCGGGCCGCATCGCGGAAGTCGGCGCGCGTTTCACGCTCGATGCAATGCCGGGCAAGCAGATGGCGATCGACGCCGATCTCAACGCCGGCCTGATCGGCGAAGAAGAGGCGCGTAAACGCCGCGCGGTGGTTGCGCAGGAGGCCGATTTCTTTGGCTCCATGGACGGTGCGAGCAAATTCGTGCGCGGCGATGCGGTGGCCGGCATCATCATTCTGCTGATCAATATTTTCGGTGGCCTGATCGTCGGTGTGTTCCAGCACGACATGGATATTGCCAGCGCGGCCAAGGTGTACACGCTGCTCACCATCGGCGACGGGCTCGTTGCACAGATTCCGGCGCTAATCATTTCCACCGCGGCGGGTCTGGTGGTGAGCCGGGTGAGCACGGATCAGGACACCGGGCAGCAGTTGCTCACGCAAGTACTCGCCAAACCGCAGGCGTTAGCGGTGACCGGCGGCATCGTTGGCATCATGGGCATGGTGCCCGGCATGCCGCACATCGCATTCCTGCTGCTCGCGGCAGTGTTCGTGGGCATCGCTTATTTCGTGCACCAGCGCAAGACCGCGCAACAACAAACCGAGGCTGCGCCGGTGGCGCAGCCGATGGCGGAAACTCAGGATGTGAGCTGGAGCGATGTCGCGCCGGTCGACACGCTGGGGCTGGAGGTCGGTTACCGGCTGATACCGCTGGTCGACAAAGGGCAGGACGGCGAACTCTTGCGGCGGATCAGGGCGATCCGGCGCAAATTTGCCCAGGACATCGGGTTTCTGCCGCCCTCGATACACATCCGCGACAATCTTGAACTGCGGCCGAACGGCTATCGCATCACCCTCAAGGGAGTCGAGATCGGCCAGCACGAGTCGCACGCCGGCATGTTTCTCGCGATTAACCCAGGACGGGTCACCGCGCAATTGCCGGGCGCGGCGACGGTCGATCCGGCGTTCGGGTTGCCCGCAGTGTGGGTGGACGCCGGATTGCGCGATTCTGCGCAACAGGCAGGCTACACGGTGGTCGACGCCGGCACGGTCGTCGCGACCCACCTGAGCCAGTTGATTCATACGCACGCCGCCGACCTGCTCGGCCGGCAGGAACTGCAACAATTGCTCGACCATCTATCGCGCGATACGCCGAAGCTCGTCGAGGACGTGGTGCCGAAGCTGTTGCCGATGGCGACGCTGCAGCAGGTGCTGCAGAGCCTGCTTGAAGAGGGCGTGCACATCCGCGACATGCGCACCATCATCGAAGTGGTCGCCGCGCATGGGGCGCGCACGCAGGATGCCGGCGAACTGACTGCGCTGGTGCGCGTTGCACTCAGACGCGCCATCGTGCAACAGATTTTTCCAGGCAAAACAGAATTGCAGGTCATCGCACTCGACCCGGCGCTCGAACGGTTGCTGCTGCAGACGTTGCAGGCGGGCGCCGCCGGCAGTCCGGTCATCGAGCCCGAACTTGCCGACACTCTGCTGCGCGGCGCGCAGGATGCAGCGCGTCAGCAGGAGCAGCTTGGCTTGCCAGCCGTATTGCTCTCGCCGCCGGGGCTGCGCGTATTGCTGTCGCGCTTTTTGCGGCGCGCGATTCCACAGTTGAAGGTACTCGCGCATTCCGAAGTTCCGGATGCGCGATCGATCAAAGTCACGTCTGTCGTCGGGAGTAAACCATGACACCGCAAAGATTCGTCGGAGCCACCTCGCGTGAGGTGCTGAAGAAAGTAAAGCAGGCGTTAGGGGACGATGCGCTGATCGTCGCTAATCGACCCTTTGGAACTGGGATCGAGGTCACGGCGCTCGCCGCCAGCGACCTGGCGGGCGGCACCCGCGCGCGTGCCGGCGCCGTTTCCGAGGGAGCGGATCCCGAAGGGGTGGTCGCGCACATGATGCGCGAGATGGGCGCGATGAAGGCGATGATGCAGCGCGAACTTGCGGGTATGGCGTGGTCGAGTCTGAAACAGCGCGCGCCGGCGCGTGCTGCGATGATGAAATCATTGCTCGATGCCGGCTTTTCGGCGGCGCTGGCGCGCGAGCTGATTGCGGTTGTGGCGGAGGATGCGACAGGCGCCAACGCGCACAAGGCGGTGAGCGGCGAAATCGAGCGCAGGCTGCCGCTCGCTGAGTTCGAAACGCTGGTGGAGCAGGGCGGCGTGTACGCGCTCGTCGGGCCGACCGGGGTCGGCAAGACGACGACGATCGCCAAGCTCGCGGCGCGCTGCGTAGTGCGGTGCGGCGCGGCGAGTCTCGCGCTCTTGACCACTGACAGCTATCGCATCGCGGCGCACGATCAACTGCGTGTTTACGGCAAGATACTCAACGTGCCGGTGCACGCAATCAAGGACACGCATGATCTGAAGGTCACGCTCTCCGAGTTGAGTCACAAGAAAACGATCCTGATCGATACCATCGGGATGAGTCAGCGCGATCAACTGGTCGCCGAACAGACTGCGCTGCTTATGGGCGGTGGCGCGACGGTCAAGCGTCTGCTGCTGCTTAATGCGACCGCCAATGCGGCAACCCTCGATGAGGTCGTTGCCGCGTACGCCAAAGGCGGCATTCATGGCTGCATTATTACCAAGGTCGATGAATCGGCCAGTGTGGCGACCGCGCTGGACAGCGCCATCCGCCACCAGATCACTGTCCACTACGTGACGAACGGCCAGCGCGTGCCCGAGGACCTGCATTTACCCAATCGTACTTACCTCTTGCATCGCGCATTGCAACCGATCAAGGACGGTGCGGCGCACAATCTGCGCCCCGACGAGTTTCCGCTGGTAATGGCGGCGGCGCAGGGATCTGCGCATGGTTGATTTTCGGTACGACCAGGCGGAGGGGCTGCGCCGCCTCTTAGATCGCGAACACCTGCGCATGATGACCGTTACCGCAGGTTGCCATGGTGTCGGCAAGACCAGCGTGGTGATCAACGTTGCGGCGGCGCTCGCGGCGCGCGGCTACCGGGTGCTCGTGATCGACGAGAATTACGGGCCTGCCAACGTCAGCGGTCTGCTCGGCGTGCGTTCCCGTTTTGATCTCAACCACGTGATGCGCCAGTCGTGCCGGCTTGAGGACGCCCTGATCGAGGGTCCGCGCGGCGTGTCAATTCTGTCGGCGGCAATCGGCGCGCGCGCATTGCCATCTTTGCGCGCGCTGGAGCAAGAACGGCTGATCGAAAGTTTTGGCCGTCTCGACGGACGCTTCGACCTTGCGCTGATCGACACGCCGTGCGGCAACGCCGGCACGCCGGGGCTTTTCAGCCGCGCGGTGCAGGACACGATCATCGTATCGTCGGCCGCGGCAGACGCCATCACGGCATCCTATGCGCTGATAAAACGCATGCGCAATGGCCAAAGCGGCCGCCGCTTTGGCATGCTGCTCAATCGCGTCGCCTGCGAGAACAACGCGCGCGTGGTCGCCGCTAACCTCAAAAAAGCCGCGCACGGATACCTCGCCACCTCTCTGGAGTGTCTGGGCAGCGTGCCCAGGGACGATAGCTTGTCGCAGGCCGCACGCGGATTCCAGGCAGTGGTCGAGGCCTGTCCCGCGGCACCGTCGGCGCGCGGGTTCGGGCGCATCGCCGACGCGATCGCGGACTGGCCGCGCAGCGGACAGCGGCGCGACGGTTTCGACAGTTTGATGCAGCGGTTGCTATCGGGCAGCCGTTTTGTTTTTGCCAACGCCGGAGTCTGACATGACCCAGAATACAAGCAGCATCACCGATGTTGAGCAATGCGTCGTGCAATTCGCGCCGCTCGTCAAGCGGCTCGCTTACTACATGATGGCGTCATTGCCGCCCAGCGTTGAAATCGACGACGTGATCCAGTCGGGCATGCTCGGCCTCCTTGACGCGGCCAAGCGATTCAAGGATACCTACGGCGCGCAGTTTGAAACCTACGCCGTGCAGCGCATTCGCGGCGCAATGCTTGACGGCTTGCGCCAGTCCGACTGGCTGCCGCGCGGCCTGCGTAAGAGCTTGCGCCAGGTGGAAGTCATGATCAGCAAACTCGAGCAGCGCCATGGCCGGCCGCCGACCGAGCCCGAACTCGCCACTGCGCTCGCCATGTCGCTCACGGATTATCAGCAACTCCTGCAGGACGCACGCGGTTACCAGCTGGTGTCGAGCGAGGATCTGCAGGGACATGGCGAGGAAAGTTATATCGATCACTATTGTTCGGATGAAAGACCAGACCCGCTGCGGTCGCTGCTTGACGAAGACCAGCGGCGCACCCTGATTGCGGCGATCGATGAACTGCCCGATCGCGAGAAAAAAGTGATGGGACTCTA
>JANYCE010000202.1 GCA_025360445.1 Betaproteobacteria bacterium | reverse complement strand
GTTACGCCGAGCGCGCGCAGGCGCTGGCTTCGAATATGCGGAATCGCGGGGCCCGGCGCGGTAAACAGCATTTGAACCTGTCCGCCAACTATCGCAGTCGTTGAATCACCTGCGCCTTTATACGGCACCAGCGTGAGATCGATACCCGCCATGCGCTTGAATAAAATAACCGACAGATGACCGCTGGTGCCGATGCCCGAGGTCGCGCAGTTGAGCCCGCCGGGTTTTCCCTTCGCCATGCTGATAAGTTCAGACACGCTTTTCGCCGCCACGCTCGCATGCACGACGAGCACGGTCGGGGCGTTGGCAAGATGCGTAACGCGCGAAAAATCCTTGAGCGTGTCATACGGCAGCTTTGCGTACAACAACGGGTTGTACGAATAGCCTGGCGCGACGGTGAGTATCGTGTAGCCGTCAGGCGGCGCTTGCGCGACGATTTCCGAACCGATGATGCCGCCCGCGCCGGAGCGGTTGTCGATCACGACCTGCTGCCCCCAGTGCTCGGACATCTTCTGCGCGAACATGCGCGCGAGCACATCGCTGCCGCCGCCGGCTGACGAGGGGACTACGAAACGTATCGGCTTGGCCGGATAAGTTTGGGCGGCCGGGGCCGATGCGAAAACGCCTAGCGCGAGCGCCAGCATTGGCACGCTGCTCCAATGTCTCATGCGTTTTTCACTTCTAACAAATCGAGCACCGCACCATTGAATTCTGACGCGCGCGTTTTCGACAGCGAATGCCCGCCGCCGCAAAAAACCAAAAGTCGCGAGCCGGGTATGGCGCGCGAAATGGCTTCGGCGTGATAGCTCGGCGTGATGTAGTCGTTGTCGCCCGCAATGATCAACGTTGGCGACTGAATGCGCTTGAGTCCCTCGCGGCGGTCGAATGCGAGCAGCGCGTCGATGCGGCCGATCGAAGCTTCGACAGGCGCGGATTTGGTTGGCGCGCGCGTTTGCTCTTCCGATATCTCGGCGTCGTGCGCATTCACATAATCCGGCGGATAAAGAAACAAGGGATGGAACATCGCATGCAATTCGGGGCCGCACAATTCATACATTCGGCGCCGCGCTTCAAACAACCGTCGAAACCACGGGTCGCAATGCGTCCATGTGCTGACGAGCACGAGGCGCGACACGCGTGCTGGATGCTCGATCGCTATCGTTTGAGCAATCGCGCCCCCGGTCGACAAACCAACAATGTGCGCGCGTTCAATCTGCAGCGCATCCATGAGTGCCAGCAGTTCGCGCGCCATCTGGTCGATCGAGAATTCGCGCTGCTGATGGTCGCTGGCGCCGGTGCCGCGCTGATCGTAGGTGATGACTTGATAGCGCGCTGAGAACGCGGCGATTTGCGGCTCCCAATAGCGCGCCACGCCGTTGAGGCCGCTTACCAGTATCAGTGGATGACCTTCGCCGGTAACTTCGTAATGAATTTCGCCGTCGCCGATTGCAATCTGCGGCATGCCGTACTCCTTGGTATATTTGTGCGCGTCACTGCATTTTACCGGCGAAACTACGCCATGCGTTTGCTGCGCGGCCCGGTCGGGGAATGTCCAATGCTGGAAGTGAAGCGAGCCATCGATCGCACGCGTTGCGCCGCTCTAAAAGAGTTCCATCAACCACCGGAGGATTTCATGGTTAGTAAAATAATTATCATATCGGCGCGCGCGGCATGTCGGACGCGCCCGGCGGCGACAACGATGCGATGTGCGCGCAGGCCGGCGTCGACCGTATTGCGAAGGGACTGAATTAGCGGTTAATCGCGCAGGTGCTCAGCCTGCGCGAATTCGGAGGGAACGCATGCGCGTTCGCTCGTGTCGAGACAACGCGGCCGTAATGAAAATTCCAGCCGCGTTCTTATTGCGCGGTGTCGACGGTGATGCCCGCTTCCTTGATGACCTTGCGCCAGCGCGCCAATTCGTTGCGGATCATGTCGTGCATGCCCTGCGGCGTACTGGTGACCGGCTCGACGCCCTGCAGCAGCAGGCGCTGACCGAACTCCGACTGCGCGAGCACGACATTCATCGCCGCGTTGATGCGATTGACAATCGTTGGCGGAGTACCGGCGGGCGCGAGCAGACCGTACCAAGACGTGTTGTTAAAGCCGGGCAACACATCGGCGACCGGCGGCGTATCAGGCAACGACTTGATGCGCGTCGGATGGCCGATCGCAATAATTTTGACGCGACCGGCTTTTACGTGCGGCAGAATTTGCGGCACACCGGAAAAGGTCATCTGCACCTGGCCGCTGATCAGATCAACCAGCGCCGGCCCGCCGCCTTTGTAGGGAACGTGCACGATGTTGATGCGCGCCAGCGCCTTCAAAAGCTCGCCGCCGAGATGATTTGGCGTGCCGGTGCCGGGTGACGAGAAATTTATCTTTCCCGGGTTCGCTTTGGCGAGGTCGATAAACTCCTGCGTGGTGTTGGCGGCCACGCCCGCGTTAAGCGTCAGCGCGAACGGCGCATAGACGGCGAGCCCGATCGGCGCGTAATCCGTGAGTGCATCGTAATTAAGTTTGGTGCCGAGCGCAGGGCTTACCACCAGCCCTGCGGAGGTGCCGAGCAGCAAGGTGTAACCATCGGGTATCGCTTTAGCGCCGAGACTATGCCCGAGCGTCGAGCCCGCACCCCCGCGGTTGTCGAGCACGATCTGCTGGCCCCAGAGTTCGCTTAACTTCGCCGCCAGTTCACGCCCCGTGAAATCAACCGAGCCGCCCGGCGGATACGGCACGATAAGACGCACGGATTTATTCGGATACGCGGTCTGCTGCGCGACGCACGGCTGCACCATCGCCGTGAGCATTGTCATTAGCATCACCAGCGCGGGGATTGGTCGCGTCATCGGAATCTCCATCTACAGCCGTCCGCCCAGGCGTTGCGCGAGCCAGTCCGCCACGAGATTAGAGCCGACCTGCCGGTTATCCTCCTGACAATGATCGCTGCCGCCGTCGAGCGTAGTTAAAACTTTCAGCGTTTTGTCCTGCGAGCCGCACGCGTCATACAGTCTCTGTGCGAATTCGAGCGGCACGATGTTGTCGTTCTCGCCGTGGATGCAATAAAACGGGCAGCGCATTTTTTCAGCGACGCCGCTCAACCGGTAATTTTCGAGCTTTTTCATGCACGCATCCATGTCTGGCATGCCGAGCACCCACGGCAATTGGAACGACGGCGCGGATAGTTTGGTGCCACCGGTTTCCATAATTTTTCGGCGGCGCACCCACGACTCGTGGTAATCCCAATGCCCGCCCCAAGCGACGCACGCCGCGAACCGCGGTTCCATCGCCGCCGCGCGTGGCGCGTAATAACCGCCCATGCTGAAACCCATGACGGCCATGCGTTGCGGATCGACTTCGGGGCGCCGCGCCAGATA
>JANYCE010000143.1 GCA_025360445.1 Betaproteobacteria bacterium | reverse complement strand
GTCAGCGTCAGGGTGCCTGCGCCATTCGCGTAACCGCCGATGACGGCGCCGTCGAGCTTTAACACGTTGCCGACATCGAAGAACACGCCGGCCAGCGCCGTGCCCGACGCGCCGAATACGTCTTCAGCTTGCGCACCGCCGCTGCGCGCGAGCACCAGGAACGCATTGCCCCATTGGCCGGTGCCGGCGGCCAGAAACGAGAGCTCGGGATCGCCCGGTACTGCACCGGCGCCGATCACGACCGGGCTGCCGTCTTCGGTAAAACTCTTCCCGGTAAGGCCCGTCAACGTCGGCGCGTCGTTGGTCGGCGTGATGCCCACCACAATGCTGCCGGAACCGGTAAGCGCGCCGCCGGTACCCTGGCCATTGGCCGCGCGATCGGGATCGGTATCGCCGTCGTCAATCGTGTAATCGATGGTGACGCTCGCGGGCGGGTTGTTGTTCGTGTTCGAGTATGCAATTTGTTGCAGCACTGAATTGACTTGCGCGGTGGTCGTGCCGTTGTTGAACCTCATCACCAATTGCCCGCCGCTGTTAGTCGTCACCGTGCCGACCGTGACCGCGTTGACAACGAGGCTGCCGCCTTGAGTGAGTGCGCCCAATGTGCCGGATGCGCTGAACACATCTTCGGCGTTGACGGCCGTCTGGCGGCCGAGCGTCAGCACCGCATTGCCCCAGTCGTTATAAGCGGACAACTCCGGGTCGCTGATATTAGTCGTGGCATCGAGCACGACCGGCGCACCGTTTTCAGCGAAGACGGGCGTTGCATTAAGCGAGCCGTTAAAACCTGGCGCCTCGTTGACGCTCGAACTCAGAATCATTCGCGTGTTATTCGCGACGTTGAGCGTAAGCCCGGCCGGGATCGCCGCGTAAGGATCGACCGGACTCGTATCGTCGGGAACGTTCGCTGTACCGCTGCCCCCGTTCGAGTTGAGCCCGCCGTTGGCTGCGTTGCTGCCGTCGAGCAAGCCGCTGGCAAGCACGCGCAGCCGGTCGTCGGCAATGACTTGAATCCGATAGGTCGTGTTGTCGTTGACGGCGGTGACCGCGACCTGCAATCCGCTTAAGTACGTGTTGACGTTGGCGCGCGTGCCGCGAATCACGAGCGCGCCGGCGGTGCCCGTATAAACCGTATCGATTTTGAATTCGCTGCCCGCCACCGCGCTTTCGACCGGCGCTGTAGATGAGCTCAGCGTGAAACTCGCGTGCTGGAGCGCGGTCAGCGGCACCGTCCCTGTCGCCGGCAGCACGCGTATCGTCGCCTGCACAAAATCGGTTTCGCCGGCGGCGATATTGCCGCCGTCGGTGTAATCCACGTCGTTGATGGCAAAGCCGGACACCTGCGTGATGCCGTTGATCGCTATTGGAGTGCCGGTTGCCGCCACTGTCGGCGCATCGTTGACTGCCGTAATAGTAATCGGAACGATGATGTCGGCAGGATTGGCGGCCACACTGCCGCTACCGGTATCACTGCCGAACCGCGAACCGCTGTCGTTAAACGACAACGTCAGGGTGACATCTCCGGCGCTGCCGCCATTAAAATCGTGATTGCTGTTGGCGGGCGCGCTGTAGAACAGGCCGCCGTTTGCATCGGCCGCGCTGTTGCCGAAGTTGCGCTGGTTCAATAGTGCTTGTATGTCCCCCGCCCGCCCGGTGAGCGTAATGCTCGTCGTGCGGTCGCCGCCGATGGTGACCGCCTGACCGCCAGCGGGTGTGAAGCTCGTCTGCGTCGTGCCGGCAGTGGCAACATCAAGGGTGCCTTGACTGGCAGGAATGGAGAGGGTCACCGTAATCGGAGTGTTGAACGCAGCAGACTCCGGATCGGCAATGATGAAGCTGCTGGCGGGAATCTGGGTGCGAACATCTTCAAGCACTGTCTGGGCCGCGGGCCCCGTGAACGTTGGCGTTTCATTCACGCGCGAAGCGCGAATGTCGACGCTTGAGGCCGCGATATTGCCGTCATTGGCAGGCACTGTTGCAGTCACCCAGTTGTAATCTGTGGTCGGTACCGCGGTCGGTGCTCCGCCCGCGGTGGTCGCCTGGTTTAACTCGCCGCCGTTCGCATCGTTGCTCGCGATGTTGCGCGCGCCCGCGGCGTCGCGCATGCGGTCGTCGACGATGACCTGCACCTTGTACAGGCTGTTGGCGTCGTTGGCGAAGGTGACGCTGAGCCCGGCGAGTGCTGCATTGACCTGCGCGCGGGTACCTTGCAATTGCAAAATATTATCACTACCGTTTTGCGTAACCGCCCACAGCCCACCGGCTTGAATCGTGTAACCGATGCTTACGCCGCCACCCGCAAACCCGCTGACGTAATCGGTGATTGGCACGCCCGCAGACGTAAGCAATCTTACGGTCGCCTGCACGAAGTCTGTTTCGCCGCTCTGTACGCCATTGGCCAAATCGGGATCGGCGACCACAAATCCGCTGACGAGATTGTTTGCTGCGGTCGCGCTGTCGATGTCGACGATGCCGGTCGGCGCGGTCACCGTCGGCGCATCGTTGGCAGGCGTCAGCGTGATCAGAAAAGTATTGTAGTTTGGGTTGCCGGTACCGGTATCGTCAACGACCGCATCGCTCAATACGAAATGAAATTTGTCGTTGTAAGTGCCGAGAGCATCGGTCGTCGGGGCCGCGGTTTCAATGCCGTTATGGCGGTACGTAACCCGATTGTTGTCGATATCGCTCTGGGTAAAGGTCGAACCGACGCCCAGCAGCAAACCACTCAACAGCAGCCCACCCTGAGTGGGAACAGTCTTCAGCAGATATTGGCGCTGCACTGTCGTGTTGTCAGGATCGACGCCGACCAAGAACGCACTCGTGATCGTCGCAGTGCCGCCTTCAGGCACGTTCATCAGAACTTCGTTCACGCCGGTCGTGGCGCCGCCGAGGGCGATGGTGCCGCCAATGACGGGATCTGCATCCGCGGGTCTATCGGCGATCGCCGGCGGATTGTTGACCGGTATCACCTGAATCGTCGTCGTCGCGTTGGCGCTTTGATTCGATTGCACGCTGCCGTTGCTGTTGGGTACTATGCTGGAATTGATGGCGAGCGGATCGCCCGGGTTCGCGAGGTCGTCACGCACTTGATACTGGAAAGTGACATTGGGACTGCCCGGATAAGTCAGCGGCTCGCTGCCGTCGTGGGCGTAGCGCAGGCCGCTCGTCGCGCCATCGGCGCTCACCGTCAGCAGCGTGCTCGGCAGCCACTCGCCCGGCGTCACGGTGACCCACGCGGCACCGCTCCAGCGCTGCAATTCGCCGCGCTGCGTCGCGACGCCGTCCTGCGGCTGGGCAACGGCCGTAAACCAGAGAAAATCCTGCCTCCCTTCAGGGGTCGCCTGCTTCGCCGGATCGAGGCTCAGATCGATGTCGGCCATACCCAGCGCGGAACTGCCGAGCCGTACTAGCCCGTCGTTCGTCGGAAAAAGTTTTTCGAGCACCTGCACCGTGCCACCGCTCGCGGTCGGCCGGTCATTGGTGGGCGTGATGTCGAGGCCGAACGTATTGTTGTAATGATTTGGCGTGCCGTCACTCACGGTGTAGCCGAATGTGGACGTATGGTTCTCGCTGCCGTCATGCACAAAGCGGACGGAGCCTGCGTTGATGTCGGCCTGGGTAAACTGTCCGTTGGTCGGTATGGTCTGCCAGCTACCGCTAACAAAACTCTGCAGGATGCCGTTGCCCGGCTGCGCGCTCAGCGTATAGATAGTTTCGTTGGGCGGCACCGTGATCGAGACGTCGTCGCCTGTACCGAGTGTGCCCATCGTGTCGGTCCGGGTAATCGTATAGGAGAGCATTGCGGCCGTGATGACATTGCCCGCGCCGCTGGTCAACACATTGGCTTCATCCCAGGAACCGCCGGCGGTGCTATTGTTGCTGAGCATTCCCGCAGTAGGCACGAAGCTATACACCAAATTGATACCGCCAAAGCCGGAGGTGGGCGGTCGCGGTCCGCCTACGTAGGTATCGGTCCCATTGTTTTGGCGCGGGCTGCCTGATGTCGCGAGCGGCGCGATATCAATAAAAAACTGCTGCGTTGCAATCGCGCCGGTCGGCGTGGCGCGCAGCCCGCCTTCGCGATTGCTGGTGGGATTGGCCGGATCGGTCCAGACGTCATAGCCGTAGTTTGAATCACGCACCGTAAAGGTAAAGTTGTCAGGGGTGTTGGGGGCATCCGCCACGTTGACGGTCTGGTAGTAGCGCACTTGCCCGGCGGCGACTTGGGCCTGGGTAAAACGGCCGCCATCCCCCAGTGTGATCCAGCCTGTAGCGCCATACCCTAATCCGCCTCCGACAAAAACTTGTATCTCGCCCTGGGTGGGAGAGGTGCCTATCGTATAGACCAACTGATTTTCCGGCGTGGTCTGCAGGGTGTTGGCCGGATTCAGATCGGCGTCCGAGATTTGCAGCATGGCAGCGGTGATGGTGGTGACATTGCCTTCTGTTGCTGTCAGTGCGGTGCCGATGCTTGCATGCGTGTTGATCAGCGTGGGGTCATCGTTGTTGGGCTGGACGCTGAGGGTGATGGTTTGCTGAATGGCCCCCGATGGGGTGCCCGTTCCGCCACCCGCATCAGTCACCGTAATCCGGTACGCCGGCGAGATGGCGGCCGGCGTGTTGGGCTCATAGCCGTTCTGGAAGAACTTGAGTTGCGTAGACAGGTTCGCGCGTTGCGCGGCGCTAAGCGTGGTGGTGCCGACGAGCGCTTCGCCCGCATCGATGACGTTGTTGTTGTTCGCATCAATGAACAACGTGCCTTGGCTGCCGCTGACGATATTGTCAATGACGATGGTGGAGTTCGCGAGCGTATCGAATCCATCGCCGAGATTGATAGTCGGTGCGACGACTTTGACCTGACCTTCGATCAGCGTAGGCGCGCCACTGATCGTGGGCGCCACGTTTTTCGGTTGCACGGTGACCGAGATGCTGCCCGCCGTGGCGCCGCCGCCGCCGTCGCTGACCGTGACGTTGAAGCTGAACGTCTGGTTGGCTACGATGTCGGTGCCGTCATGGGTAAATTTCAGACTGACGAGGTCGGTCACCGGCACAATAGAGCCGATCACCACGGCGCCGCCGCGGTAAGTCAGAGTACCGCCGCCAGGCAACGAGTCGATCTTCACCATCAATTGATTGATGACCTGCTGGCCCGTTTGGATATCGACGTCGAGCGCGTTGTCGCTGACAGCGAGTTGCGCGCGCGAAAAAGTGACGTTGCCCCCCTCTAGTACCGTGGCGGCCACCGCGCCCGTAAACGTGGGCGCATCGTTGACCGGCGTGACGTTCAGCGCGATTGAGCCGGTCTGCGTGTGGACGCCGTCGAACAGGTTCAATCCCAGCGTCTCGGCGCCGGCGCCCGCCGCCGAGTTGTAATTGAGCACAGATGTGTACTGGACGCCCTGCACATCGGCGAGCGTTGCCGCCAATTGCGCTGCCGTACCGCTTAGCAGAACTGAAGCCGAGCCATTGCCGACGGCGCCGGTCACGCCGCCGCCGACATTGGTCTTGACGAGCAGCGTGCCGTGGGCAACCGATAGCGTGAGCGTCTGCAGGTCGCCGGCATCGGCATCGGTCAAGACGATCGCATTGGTGCCCGTGAAATCGAGATACGTCGCGGTATCTTCGGGGACGGTCTGCGCGGTAGTGGGGAGCGTCAACACCGGCGCCGACGCATTGGCGGTGACAGTGATGTTGCGGCTACCGAGGTTTACCGGCCCCGAGCCGTCGTTGGTGGTAACAGCGAAAGTCGCGGTGCCGGAAAAATCCCGGGTCGGCGTGAAGCTCATGCCGTTCATCGCCGCCGTGGCGTTGACGTCGGAAGCAACGAAGGAGATAGAAGCCGTGCCATTGCCCGTCAGCGAACCGAGGCCGCCCGTGCCCGCGAGTGTTAGCGTGCCATTGATCGCCGTGATCGTGACGGTCTGCGAATTTCCCGGATCGGCATCGGCTATCGTGATGCCCGTGATCGCAAGCGGATTGTCTTCGGCGGTGGTCCGGCTGGGGACGCTATCGACGATCGTCGGCAGCGCAAGCAGTCCCGCGTATGCACTCAACGCGGAATCCGCGAGGGCGAGCCGCGTATCGATAGGTCCGGTGGCGGATTCCAGGATCCAGTTGCCGCCGTGCGCGACCGCGCCTGTGGGCCCGGTCGACGCGGCCACGTCGGCGCCGGTGACAGAGGCAAACGCCGCAATGAATGCGGCGCCTGGTGCGCCCTGCGCGACATCGCAGCCCAGGAGCAGCAAGTCGGCGTCGGCCGTCAGCGCTTCGCGCCAGCCGGCGATCACGCTCGCGTAGTTTCCGGTCAGCGCCTGTTGATCGAGTTTGGTCATGCCGAGTTCGAGAAATCCGGGGCCGCCGTGGGACACGATCTGCACGGACGCAACGTTTTGCATTTGCGCGAGCACGTCCGCGATCTTTTGTACGCCGTCTTCGCGCGGCCCTATCGTCACCACGGTCGCCGTGGGATCGACTCCGGCCAGCAGCTGATCGGCTTTCGCCACGCGGTAGTCGACGAATACGACCGTTCTGGGCGCGCCCGGTGCCGCTTCGGCGAGGCGCTCGTTCGCCGATTTTTCAGCGATGGCCGGCGGAGTATCGACAGGTTTTTGCGGGGCGTCCGCATGCGCGACGTCCGCGGCCAGCGCGCCATCGAACATCATGCGTGGCTCGAGCGCCAGCATGCGCGTGCGTTTTTTCCGTAGCGGCAAGCTGCCGACGCTGCCTTGCTGCCGATTCGATTTGCGCATCCGGTATCCCAAGCCCCAGTATAATTTTTCGCTGCGCCCGTTAAACGCATGAATCATGCCCGCGCGCCGCGCCGCCAGGGACGCTCACCCGTGGCGCGGCCCCTGGAAAAAAATCCTGGTGTCGACGCGACTTACGGACGATTGGAACGGCGCAATTCGCGCCTGCCGCGGGAGCCGCGCCCGCGCGGAAGTCAGCACAGCGACGCGCGAGCTGAAAGCGCGCCTAAAACCCGCTTTCGCGTACCGCGACGGCCGCCAGCCGGCTGAAAAAATTGGATGCAACCGCGAACAAGCCGGTATCCACACGAGCCGTCCCGCGCAGCACTTGTTGCGGTGACACCGCACCCGCGTCGAGACCGATCAGAATGCGGTAAACCGCTTCATGCGCGCGCAACTCGCGCGGGTGATTGGCGCTGACCGCGATGTCGCCACCAAAGGTCGATGCCAGCAACGCGCGCGGCAATTGCGCGCTCGCGGCAGTGTCTATCGCAGTGATGGACCCGCCCACTACCTCGCGCCCGGCGGCACCCGGATAAAACCGCACGTGCTGGCCCACGCTTAGCGCGCCTACCTGGCTTTCACTGACGAACGCCTCAATGATGCCGACGTCCTGCCGGATTACCCGCAGCACCAGTTGTTTGGGATTTAACCAGCGTCCGGCCGCCTGGTCGGATGGCAGATCGCGCACCACCCCGTCATGTTCCGCCACCAGCACGAGTTGCGCCGCTTCATCCTTCGCCGCCTGCAAATCAGCCAGGCTTTCGGCGAGCTGCTGCTGGACCACGGCCGCGCGTTCGAGACGCTGCACCGAGGTCGGCCGCAAAGCCAATTCAATTTCGAAGCTGCGTATGCGCACCTCCGCCTTCGCGATGCGCGACGCGAGTTCCGGCGATTCGAGACGCGCGAGCAGCTGGCCTCTTTTCACGCTCTGCCCTGAAATGACCGCGAGTTCGACCAACCGCGCCGGCACCGGAGCAAAAACCGTTTGCTCCTGCGCCGCGCGCATGAGAGCCGGCGCGCTGACATGCGTGGCAACCGGCACCAGCCACAGACCGAGCAACGCGATGGCAATGAGCGCGCCAACCGGCGCTGCCGCCACGCGCATGTCGGAGCGGCTCGTCCACAAATAGGCAGCTTCGGTTGCGACCGGCCGCGCCACGAACCAGATGAGCTCGACCAGCATCAGAAAAATGCCGAGCAGCTTGAAAAAGAGATGGTAGACGAGCAGTGCGATGCCGAGAAAGAGGACCAGCCGGTACAGCCATGTCGCCAGCGCGAAGACTATCAATGCGGCGCGCTGGCGGCCGGACCAATGGCCTTCGACCGGTGGTTCGCTCAATCCGAAAATCTGCGTGCGCGTCCAATGCCGCGCAAGCGCGCCGCTGCGCTCGTGCAGGTTCGGGACGTCGAGCGCGTCCGACAGCAGAAAATAGCCGTCGAAGCGCATGAACGGGCTTAAATTGATCGCGAGCGTGATTACCCAGGTCGTCGTGGCCAGCAGGAAAAAGACGCTCTTGAGCGGGCCTTCGGGCGCCACGCTCCAGGCGAGCGTCGCTACCACCGCGAGCACCAGCTCCGCCGCGATGCCGGCCGCAGCGACGCGGAAACGATCGCGCGGGTTGCTGAGCTTCCACGCTTCGCTCGTATCGGTATAGAGCATCGGCCACATCACGAGAAATGCGACGCCCATGGTCGGCACGCGTATGCCGTAGTGCCGGGCGGTATAAGCGTGCGCGAGCTCGTGCACGATTTTCGAGAACGCCGCGGCGAGGCCATAGTAGACCAGCCCCTCGAGATTGAAAAAATACAGGAAGGTCTGATGAAAACTCTCCCATTGCCGTGTGACCAGGATTAAGTCGAGAGCCGCGATCACCGCCAGAACGGCAAAAAACCACGGCCGCACGAGGCGCCTTGCCCACGGCAGCGTCGCCTCCAGGAAACGATCCGGACGGACGAGCGGAACGCGGAAAAAAAGATAGTGGTGGAGCAGGGTCTGATGCCAGGGGCGCTCGCCCGCGAGCCAGTGCGCCCGCAAGCCGCGCCGGTCCGCCTCGTCGTCCGGCAGCACAAGCTGGTTGCGCTTAAGAAACGCCAGGACATCCGCGAGTTCGGCGGCGCTCGGGCGCAACGTCGTATCGCGCGCCACCCGCGCAATCAGAGCGGCCGCGTCGCGCGCATCGCCCCAGTGCTGCAGTAATTCGAATTCGAGCCAGCCTATCTCGAAAAACCGGTTGCGCACGGGATCGAGTATGCGCCAGCTCGGCGCGCCGTCCGGCTGCGCGGGACCGTCATGCAGGCGCAAATCTTCGCGCAAGCGCGGCAATTGCCGATTTTCTTCTTGCACGGTTTGCACGGGCCGGATTGTACGGCATCGTCAGCCACCCACGCGCGAACTAAGTCTCAGGCGCCCCGCCGGCCAGCACTTCGGCGACATGCAGCACCCGCGTCTTGGTGTCGCCCTTGCGGCGCAGGCGGCCTTCGATATTGAGCATGCAGCCGAGATCCCCAAGCACGATCGCGTCAGCGCCCGTCGCCAGCGCGTTCTCGCATTTGTTGTCGGCAATGCGGGTCGAGATGTCGCCGAATTTGACCGCAAACGTGCCGCCGAAGCCGCAGCAGGTTTCCGCCTCGTTCATTTCGATCAGCTTCAAGCCGCCGACTTTGGCGAGCAATGCGCGCGGCTGCGTTTTTACACCCATCTCGCGCAGACCCGAGCATGAATCGTGATAGGTGACCGTGCCGTCGAATTGCGCGCCGATGTGGTCGAGCTTGACCACGTTGAGCAGGAAATCCGTCAGTTCGTGAGTCTTCGCGCAAAGTTGTTGTACGCGTGCGAGTTCAGCCGGTTGATCCGCGAACAAATCCGGATAGTGCGTGCGGATCATCCCCGCGCACGACCCCGACGGCGCGACGATGTAGTCGCAGGCCTCGAATTCGGCGAGCGCTTTGCGCGCGAGCGCGAGCGCGGAATTGCGATCACCCGAGTTGTAGCCCGGCTGTCCGCAACACGTCTGTGTCGCGGGTACCACGACCTCGCAACCGGCGTCCTTCAACAGTTTTAACGCCGCCATCCCGATGCTGGGACGCATCAGATCGACGAGACACGTGACGAACAGGCCGACGCGCATTATTTATACAGCCCCTGCTTTTCCAGCCATCCCTGAATAATGTCCGCGACCTGCAGGTTGTTCTTGTCCATCATCATCATGTGCGAGTTGCCCTTGATGCCGACCTGCGGCAGGTTGACCACTTCGTACCTGCCGCCAGCCGCGCGCACCGCTTCGAGCTGCTTCATTTGGTTCGCGCGGATCGTCGGCCAGCGCGCGTCCTGCTCGATGAAGTCGCCATAGACGGTCAAGATCGGCGTGTTCTTCAACCGGTCGACGAGCTTCGCATCGCCCAAACCCGCGGGCTCGACCAGCACCAGCGCCTTCACCTTGTCGGGGCGCGCCTGCGCAACTTTCTGTCCGAACTGTCCGGCCTGTGAATGCACGAGCACGACGCACGGACACACCTTGTCGACGAGCGCGATGTACGCGGCGATGATCGCGTCGTCGGTGGTCGTCCAGCGCGGCACGCCCTGCTTGGTGAAATTGTCGTAGCCTTCGAGCGGAAACTGGCTGCCGGGCTGCGCTTTCATTTTCGACGGGTCCTTATCATAAGAGCCGGGCCCGGTGCCGATGCGAAAGCGCTCGAACGGATTTTCCTTGGTCAGGAACACCGGGTCGCCTTTGAACGCATCGGTCCAGCCGGCGCGCCCACGCTCCACCGCGTCCGAGTTGTAGACCGCCCAACCTTTTTTGATGAAATAGTTGAGCCAGCCTTCACGGCCGTCGGGCGTCGTCTCGTAGGTGACGCCGGTTAAGCCGCCGCCGTGCCACATCAAAAGCGGCAGCGCGCCGCGCTCGTTTTGCGGGATGAAATACTGCACGTACATCTGCTCGACCTGATAAACACCGTTGGGATCGACTTTCGCCGGCACGCCGCCCGCGGTAAACGTCACCTCCTTGACGGGCCTGCCCGAGACGGTTATTTCGCGTCCACCGACGTGGAACGACCCCATGTCTTTCAACGCGATCGGCGCCGACGCGCAACCGGCCAATGCCGCTACGGCCATCGTCAGAAATATTTTTTTCATGAAATCCTCCTTCAGTGCAATAACGCTCAATCGGCTTTCGCGCCCGAATCCTTGACGACTTTCGCCCACTTGATGCGTTCGCGGCGGATATGCTCGGCGAACTGCTCGGGCGTGCTGCCGACGGTTTCAATGCCGTCGCGCAAAAAACGCTCGCGGATATCGGGCATGGCGAGCACCTTGACGATTTCCACGTGCAGGCGCGCGACGATTTCCTTCGGCGTGCCCGCCGGCACGGCAACGCCCGCCCACGAAATCGATTCGTATCCCGGCACGCCGCTTTCCGCGATGGTCGGCAGGTCGGGCAGTGATTGAAAGCGTTTGGCGCTGGTGATTCCCAGCATGCGCAGCTTGCCGCCCTGCACGTGCGGCAGCGAACTGACGACCTGGTCGAAGATCAGCGCGAGCTGGCCGCCGATGACATCGCCCATGACCTGGCCGCTGCCTTTGTACGGAATGTGCACGAGATCGACGCCCGCCATTGTCTTGAACAGTTCAGTCGTCATGTGCGTCGCGGTGCCGACGCCGGACGAGCCGTAGTTCAACTGTCCCGGCTTGGCTTTGGCGATCGCGATGAACTCCCGCACGCTCTTCGCCGGCAGAGACGGATGCACGACCAGGATCAATGGCAACGAACCGACTTGCGTGACCGGCGCGAAATCCTTTTCCGGGTCGAACGGCAGCTTGCGATACAGAAACTGGTTGATCGCCATGATGCCGGTGACCGCGGTCACCATCGTGTAGCCATCGGGCGGCGACTTGGCGACGATATCGGCGCCGATCGAGCCACCGGCGCCCGGCCGGTTATCGACCACCACCTGCTGGCCCATCGCTTCGGAAAGTTTCAACGCCAGCACGCGCGCGACGATGTCGGTCGAGCCGCCCGGCGCGTACGGCACGACGTAGCGGATGGATTTGGACGGATACGGTTGCGCGTAAACCGAACCGGCGCCGGCTAACGCGGCAATGGCAATGAGGATTAAATGATTTTTCATAGGCTGGTTCCTGAAATTAGCGTGCGATGGAATCGGTCGTATGCGGCCGCAGTCACGCGGCGATGCCGGTCAATCGGCGCGCGCGCCCGAATCCTTGACGACTTTGCTCCACTTTATTTTTTCGCGCTCGATGAACGCCTGGAATTGCTCGGGCGTGCTGCCGATCGGTTCGATGCCATCGCGCATCAGGCGCTCAGTGATGTCCGGCAGCTTGAGCACCTTGGCGATTTCACCTTGCAGGCGGTTGATGATGTCCTTGGGCGTGCCGCCGGGCACGCACGCGCCCGCCCATGACACCGCCTCGAAGCCCGGCAAGCCGGATTCCGCGACTGTCGGAATGTCCTGCAATGTTGGAAAACGTTTACCGCTGGTAATCGCGAGCACGCGCAATTTGCCGGCCTTCACATGCGGCAGCGTGCTCACCGGCTGATCGAACATCATGACGACCTGACCTGCGAGCAAATCGCCGATCGCCTGACCGGTGCCCTTGTATGGCACGTGAGTAATGTTGATGCCTGCCATCGAACGAAACAGCTCGGGCGACAAATGCGATGCAGAGCCGATGCCTGACGACGCGTAATTGACCTGCCCCGGATGCGATTTGGCAAACGCGATGAATTCTTTGACGTTTTTAACCGGCAGCGACGGATGCACAACGATGATGTACGGCAGCGAACCGGTCTGCGTGACCGGAATCAAATCCTTGTCCGCGTTGTACGGCACGGTCTTGTACAAATATGGAATGATCGCGAAGTTGCCGGTCGTGCACGCGAACATGGTGTAACCGTCGGGCGGCGACTTCGCGAGTATTTCCGCCGCGATAATGCCGCCGGCGCCAGCGCGATTATCAACCACCACCTGCTGGCCGAGGTTGTCAGTCATTTTCTGCGCAATCAAGCGCGCGAGGATGTCCGTCGAGCCGCCGGGCGCAAAGCCCACGAGGAAGCGAATTGATTTGCTCGGAAAGTTCTGCGCTGACGCCGCTGCGGCAAACGACAAGGTCAACATGAATATCGCGGCGTTACGCATGACATCCTCCGGTGAAGTGGCTGCGATTATCGCTCATTAAACAGGCGGCGCGTTCGCCGGAATTTCGGTTGGGTAATACCTATTTTTTCTCAGCGTGCGACAGATTTATATCTGTGCGCGGAATGAGTGCATTTCAGCCATCAGTAATTTAATTCATCAGCGTCGCCGCGACTTCAGGCGGCATGTTCTTTTCGGCAATGTCGAGTTGCTCGTAGAACGATTCGAGGTACGCCTTGAACGAGGTGTCGTGGCGCTGCATCTCGACAGCGCCAAAATCCTGCCGGGGCGGTGGCTGCAGGTCGAAATGGTGGTAGTTGTCCTGCCCGCGTATGAGACAGGCCGGCATTTTTCTCAAGCCGATGTATCGGGTGCGCGTGGGGATGTAACTCAGCGCGAGCCCGATGCGGCGTTCGCCAGAGCGATTGGGCGCTGACTGGTGCACTGTGCACGTGTGGTGCAATGAGAACTGGCCCGGACGAAGAATCGCGCGGGAGATGTGCGATTGATCGAACCACTCGACGATGATCTGGCCGGCGGTATTGACGCTGTTCTGGACGACGCCGCTCTTCTGCATGAGTTGCCCGCGGATGTGGCTGCCCACGGCAAATTCCACCGGGCCTGTTTCGGGCGTCACATTACACAAGGCAACCCAGGCCGTGACGTGATCATACGGACGCAGCCCGAAATACGTCGAATCCTGATGCCACGCGGCGATGCCCTCGCTCTTTGCTTCCTTGATGAAGAAGCGGCTGGTATAGAGCAGGATGTCCGGCCCGAGCAAATCCTCCACCGCGTCAACAATGCGCGGATGACGAGCGAGTTCATCGACCCAGCGGCACATGAAATGCAGGTTGCCGCGGTACTTTTTGTCGATCGCCATCAGCGAGCCGCCCAGATTCGCCTCGGTTGTTGCAAGCTCGTTGCGATATTTTTTCACCTCTTCGGCGGTCAACGCATCGATCGGAGCGAGGTAACCGTTTGCCCGATAGCTCACTATCTGGTCGGGTGTCAGTGCCTTGGTCATGCAAACTCTCCTACTGAAACCAGCCGTCATTCAGCCTTGATATTCGCTTCTTTGATCAATTTCGCGTACTTGGCCGATTCCTTTGCCATGAATTCGCCGAACTGCTCTGCGGTACTCGGCCGCGCCTCGACACCGAGATCGCCGAGCCGTGTTTTCACTTCCGGCGTCGTCAGAGCCTTCACCACAGCGGCATTCACCTTATCGACGATCGGCTGCGGCACACCGCGCGGAAAAAGAATGCCCCACCAGTTTGCCGCGGAAAACCCGGTTACGCCTTCTTCAGCGAGCGTCGGCAATTCAGGCGTGAACGGCCAGCGCTTCTCGCTGGTGACCGCGAGCGCGCGGAGTTTGCCGCTTTTCATGTTCATCATCGCGGGGAGCGCGTCCGAAAACATCATGTTGACCTGCCCGCCCATTACGTCCGTAATTGCCTGCGCATTGCCCTTGTAATTTACGGTGATGATGTTGACACCTGCCAGGCGCTTGAACATTTCGCCTGCCAAATGCTGCATGCCGCCGACCCCGCTGGTGGCGTAAGTCAGCACGCCGGGTTGCGCTACGGCGGCTGCGATCAATTCTCTGGTCGACTTGATCGGCGAGGTCACCGGAATGACGAGGATGTTCGCACTCTGCGTAATCTGGGATACCGGCACGAAATCCTTCTGCCAGTCATACGTGACTTTTGATAACAGCGGTTTGGCGACAACCGGGCCAAAGTTACCAAGCAGGAACGTGTACCCGTCAGGCGCCTGACGCGCGGCGAACTCCATGCCGATTGCGCCGTCTCCGCCGGGCTTGGGCTCGATAACGACCTGGTGTCCCCAGTATTCCGTCAATTTCTGACCGACGATGCGCGCCATTACGTCCGAACTGCCGCCGAGCGGATAGGTCACCACAAACTTCACAAACTTGTTCGGGTAATCCTGCGTTTGAGCATGCGCGGTTGCGACCGCCATTAACATGGCGCCGATAACCGCATTCGCGAGGCGTGAACTGATCAGCATTAGGAGCTCCTCGATTTCCGCGGCGCTTTCTGCAAAAGTGCGATCCTAGCGGTGTTTGTTGCGATTATGCTCGTGCCGCTCAGCGGTGGTCAATCGACGCTCGCCGCACGTCACAACAGCGCGATGAAGAAGTTACCGACACGCAATGACTGCAGCTAAAAGCAGAAAAATACGCGTCACTCTGCGCGTGCGCCTGATTCGCGAATGAGCGGGCCCCAACGTACAAGTTCCGCTCTAAGCTGCGCCGCGAATTCATCGGGCGTATTGGCGACCGCTTCCGCCCCGTCCGCAGCGAGGCGTTCCTTGATGTCGGGCGCGAGCAGCACTTTGGCGAATGCTGCATACAACCGCGCAACGATTTCTTTAGACGTGCCGGCCGGCACATGCGCGCTGTAGTAAGTGGCAATTTCGTAGCCCTTTACCGTTTCACCGATCGCCTGCACTGCAGGCAATGCCGGCGAACGCGTTGCCGACGTCACGCCCAGCGCATTGAGTCGGCCCGAGCGAATATGCGCGACCACCGCCGGCATGGTTGCAAACATCGTCGCCACATGGCCGCCGAGTAAATCGGTCACCGCAGGCGCGCCGCTGCGATAAGGCACATGCGTGATGCTGATGCCGGTGAGTTTTTGCAGCAGCACGCCCGACAGATGTTGCGAACTGCCGCTGCCGGATGATGCGTACGTAATCTCTGCCGGGCGCGCCTTTGCAATCTTTATCAGATCCTTCACGCTTTTTACCGGCAGCGTCGGATGGGCTGACAGCACATTTGGAATACGCGTGAGCACCGTGATCGCAACAAAGTCGCGCACC
>JANYCE010000129.1 GCA_025360445.1 Betaproteobacteria bacterium | reverse complement strand
TAAACGCAAGGCGTTGAGCATTAAGCGTTTTCAACTGCTCCGCATTTAACCAAAAGGGTGATTTTGTTAATTACGTCAAGTGCTTGAAGAATTGTGCAATACCCCATTTTGGACCGTCTCAACTGCCGTTTCTAGGTTTATGAAACACACGCGCCAATTGACTGCGATTATCGAACGTGAAAGCAACGGCTATGTTGCTCTTTGTCCGGAACTGGACATCGCGAGCCAAGGTGACACGATCGAAGGCGCTCGCGCCAATCTGGTTGAAGCGCTCGAACTGTTCTTTGAAACGGCTGATAAGTCCGAGGTCGAGTCAAGGCTGCATTCGGAAGTTTTTGTAACTCGGCTTGAGGTTGAGGTTGGGTAGACTGCGGGTTTTCTCGGGCCGCGAACTCTGCCGTCTGTTAACGCAACACGGTTTTGTAGAAGTTCGGCAGCGCGGCAGCCACGTCATCATGCAAAAACGCACGCAAGACTAGACGATCACCGTCCCCGTGCCCCTGCATTCCGAGATACGCATTGGCACCTTGCAATCCATCATCCGGCAATCCGGGCTGCTGCGCGAAAGTTTCGAGTCGTAGGGGCGGCGGCGGAGGTACAAAAGCCGGTTGGAGATGCTGGTTCAGGACCAGCCGGCCGCAGAAGGTTGTGACCGATCCTCGTTTGCTCAAGACGTGAATGGATGCTTCGGCGCCCGTCCCTCCCCCCCTCAATCTTCATGCAACCGCCGATGAACGCCGATGAACGCCGATGAACGCCGATCAGAAGTTAGATACGATGCGCTTGATTTCAAGCCGTGGCTTGCCAAAATTGATGAGCAGGCAGACATTTAATCTTGTGGCCTCGAGATAGTTCAGACACTGCGCGCGATGAACATCATCCAATGCCGCGACTGCCTTGAGTTCCACAATGACGGTGTTTTCCACGAACAGGTCTAGCGTGTATTGGCCTACCACCTGAGCATCGTAATAAACTGCGGCATCGTGCTGCTGCCGCACGTCCAGCCCCGCTTTACTTAGGGACTCTAAGCTCCAGAACGAGCGCGTTCTCATACACCTTTTTCCAGAAATCCGCAGCCCAGCACATTGCTCACCTGCTGTGCGCAGCCAATAATTTTCTCGGTAATCCCGTCGAGATCTAATCGGCGTTCATCGGCGTTCATCGGCGGTTGCATTAGCTTTAGTGATTCATCGGCGGTTGCATTGGATTTAGCGATTTAGTACCGTAGGGTGTGCTTGCGCACCATCGAATTCGAAAATCGTAACGAACGTAGGGTGCGCCTGCGCACCACGTCGAATGCATCGGTGACGCCCTCACCATTCACCGCTGGCCGGCGAGATCGCTGTAAAGCTGTTCAAGATCGCGGGTAAAAGCGCGCGCGTCGAACAGCGGCGCGCTGAGCTTGCTGGCTTCGAGTTTGGCGCGCAGCGTAGCCCGGAATGGATCGTCGGTAGCGATTCGCAGCGCGAGTCGTTCGTAATTCTCAAGCGTATAGGTGATGAGTTCCGGCAGATTGCACGCGGTTAGGAGGCTGCCGGAAACGCGCGAGGCGAAAGTCTCGCCGCACAACGCGACCAATAAACAACCCGACCACAGCGCATCGCTTGCGGTGGTATGCGAGCCATAGGGAAACGTATCGAGCGCCAGGTCGGCAACGCGATAGCGCGCCAGATGTTCGGCCAGCGAAAGTTTGGGGGCGAAGATCAGACGTGACGGTTCGATATGGTGATCTTGCGCGGCGCGCTTCAAGTTTTCGGTGGCCCAACTATTATCCGCCAGCAGCCACAAAACGCTGCCTGAGACTTTGTGCAGCAGATTCATCCAACGCGAGAAAACTTCCGGCGTAATTTTGTAAGCTTGGTTGAAGCCGCAAAAAACAAAAGCATTTTCGGGCAGGCCGTACTCAACTCGGGTACGCGGCTCGGCGATTGATCGTTTTCGATCGTTGGGCTGGTAACAATGCGGCAGTCTGAGCACCCGTTCCGCGTAATGACTTTCATGGTTAGCGGGAACGACGAATGAATCCGCGATCAGATAATCGATGAACTTAGCGCCCATGCTGCCGGGATAACCGACCCAACTCATCTGCACCGCGCAAGGACGGCGCGCCAGGATCGACGGACGGGCCCCCATGGTGTAGCCCTTTAAATCTACCAATATGTCGAGGTGATCATCACGAATACGCGCGGCCGCCACGTCATCAGGGTCGCGTGCGATGTCGATAAAATGTTCACCAGCCGAGCGCAGGCGGCTGCGCATCGGGCTGTGATCTTCAGGGCCGTACGAATAAGCAAAGATCTCAAAGCGAGAGCGATCGTGCAGTTCGAGCACTTCTGCCAATAGATAGGCCGTTGCATGCTCGTAGAAATCAGACGAAAAATAACCGATTTTTATGCGGTCGCCGGCGCTGCGCGGTGACTCCAGATCAGTATTATTGAGCGTTTCATAATGGATGACATTCGGAACGTTCAATCCCTCACCCCGGCGCTCTCCCGATGGAGAGGGTGAGAATGGCACTAACCCGCTGTCGCGAATTAGTGAAAGATCAAGCATGCCGGCCGTCTTAAACTGCGCTGACCACCGGCGTGCGTTCTGAAGTTGATCGCTCGCGGTGAGTGGCTCGCACAGCAACGAAAAAGGGCTTACAAGCTTACTCGTAGTCGGCAGCGCGGCGGCGAGTTGCGTCCAGGCGTCGCGCCACTTTTCCCAGTCACACATCCGCCGCAACTGGAAAGTGAGCTTGCCAAGGACGTGAATCGAGGCGCTCTTGTCGAACGCGGTTTGCAGTGTTTGCACCATCCGATCGAGCTCGCCGCGCAAAGAATAAATATCGGCGAGCGTGGTGTAGGGGGCGGGCGCAGCAGGGTCCAGTTGAAGTGCCCGATTTGCCGCAGCTTCGGCCTCGTCAATTTCGCCAATTTCAAACAAAGCATCAGCGAGTGCGGCCATGATCTCGGGCCGGACAGTGCCCGCACCCGCCAGCTCGCGTAGCTGCGCAACGCCTTCTTTGAAGCGACCCAACGCAATGCAGACCGACGCAAGTCCCTCGCGCGCCGCGGTCGAATCTGCGGCGATCCGCAAAGCTATCTCATACTGCCCGCGTGCGTCTTCGTAATTGCCTTGCAGCGACAAGGTGTGCGCAAGGTTGTTGCGAACCCGCACCGATGACGGATCGATTTCAATCGCATGCCTCAGATGCGCGATAGCTACCTCAAGTTGATCTTCCTGCTCGGCAATCAGGGCAAGATTAACCAGAGCATCCGCATGACGCGGCGCGGCTCCGAGCACTTGTTCGAACCATTTGCGAGCCGCCGCGCGCTCATTTTCTTTCAGGCAGATAACGCCGAGATTAAACAGCGCGTCAACATGTGAGGGCGCCAGCTTCAAAGCCGCTTCGAAATGCCCGCGTGCACGCATCGAATCGCTCTTGCGGTCGGCCGCCTGCCCCAGGTTGAGATGGATGTCCGGATTCTGCGGCTCAAGCTTAAGCGCATGCTCAAGAGCGCTCAAGGCGGCGTCATGCTTATCCTGGTTAAGCAGCGCCACGCCAAGTCGCATGGAGACCGACGCCGGCGCACCCGGAATCGCGGCGGCTTTTTGCAAAGCCTGTTCGGCGCCGGCAAAATTACCAAGCATCAGATGGGCAAGCCCCAAATTTTCGAGTGCGACGCCGTGGCGGGGCTGGGCGGCCAGCGCCTGCTCAAGCGGTGCAATGGCGTCGTATGCCAGCCCGCGCATAAGCAGTGCGACGGCAAGCATGCTTAGCGCATCCGGATTGCGCGGCGCGCGCTGCAACACCTGCTGACATATGGTCTGCGCGCCCTCGGCGTCTCCCGCTTGCAGGCAATCGTGCGCCTGTCCAAGCTTGCGGTTCAGTGCTGCAGACATCGATAAGCAAATGTAGTTGTGAGTTTGACGCGCAATTATGCCGCGTCTCACATGGCGCGTCGCGCTTTGAAAACCGCGAATAACATTTAGACAGCCGGTCGTGCTGCTTCTACAATAGCGGCGAGCCTTCCGCCGCACCTCGCCTTAGTTCATGCGGATGGCAACGTGCGAACCCACGCGTCGTCGAACATTCAGCGCACGCGTTGCGTGCGTCATAAAATCCGCGTAGCGCGTAACCATTGCGACTCCATCATGGCTGACACGGATAAAGATCGCCAAAGCGTGCAAGACAGCCTCAAGCAGGTAGTCGGGCTTTTGCGCAAGCACGAACTTGCCCGCAGCCAGGCCGAGCGCCAGGACGTGACGGGTCAGGAGTTCCTCCAGAGCGCGGGTGAAAATCAAAGTTTCAACGAACTCCAGGAAAAGCTCGAACAGCTGCATCCGGCGGATGTGGCCTATGTGCTCGAAGCATTGCCGCTCGCAGAGCGGCTCGCGGTGTGGGATCTCGTCAAAGCGGACCGCGATGGGGAAATCCTGCTCGAAGTGTCGGATGCAGTGCGCGAAACGCTTATCGCGCACATGGAAACCAACGAGCTGGTTGCCGCGACGGGGCAACTCGATACCGACGAAATCGCCGATCTCGCGCCCGATTTGCCGCGCGAAGTCATGCAGGATGTCTTCCGCTCGCTGTCGCTCGAAGAACGCGACCAACTGCGTTCGGCGATGTCATATCCGGATGACACGGTCGGCGGCCTGATGGACTTCGATATGCTTACGGTGCGCGACGACATTACGGTGGAGGTCGTGCTCCGATATCTGCGCAGGCTCGATGAGATGCCGGACCATACCGACCAACTGTTCGTGGTTGACCGGCAGCAATATCTGCGCGGACTGTTGTCGGTAAACCGCCTGCTGGTTACCGATCTGGATACGCCGGTTACCGCCATCATGGGAAGCGCTTCGGTCCATCTCGCGCCAGATGAGAAAGCGCAGGATGCCGCGCTCGCATTTGAGCGCTATGACCTCGTGTCGGCGCCGGTCGTTGATGGCGACGGCAAGCTGATCGGCCGGGTGACCGTAAATTCGGTCGTCGATTTCATTCGTGAGAACACCGACAGCGAGTTACTTTCAGCCGGCGGCTTGCGTGAGGAGGAGGATTTATTCGCCTCTGTCTGGCGCAGCGTGAGGAATCGCTGGACCTGGCTGGCGGTTAATCTGGTTACGGCTTTTATCGCCTCCCGTGTAATCGGCATTTTCGAAGGATCGATCGAAAAAATCGTCGCCCTGGCGGCGTTGATGCCGATCGTCGCCGGCATCGGCGGCAATTCGGGAAATCAAACCATTACGATGATTGTGCGCGCGATGGCGCTGGGTCAGATCACGACCGCGAGCGCCCGCCAGCTTTTTGCCAAGGAAATCGGCGTTAGTTTCATAAACGGCTTGATATGGGGAAGCGTCGTCGGGCTGTTTGCCTTTTTCATTTACCACAAGTGGCAACTGGGGCTCGTTATGACGGCCGCCATGGTGCTGAATCTGTTACTCGCCGCCATCATGGGCGTCTCCGTTCCGCTGTTGATGCAAAAGTTGGGACGCGATCCGGCGGTAGGCTCGAGTGTCATGATCACGGCGATCACCGACAGCGGGGGCTTTTTCATTTTTCTCGGCCTCGCAACTTTATTTCTCGTGCCCTGATGCTTGCATGCACTAGTGTGGTGCTTCGCACGCACGAGACATTCCCTTGCCCAACGGAACACCCTTGGGGGACAAGGGGCGGGCCAGGGTGGGCAACGTTTTCGCGCAGCGCGCTTGTCTCATCCTCCCCTTCAAGGCATAGGCATCTACACATCTTTCTTCAAATTGAGCCGTAGGGCGTAATAACCAACGGGCATTGCGCCGAAGAATTTCAATCGCGGCACACTACCGCGACAAATCATCGAAAAGCACCCCTGAGCGGGCTTGGTCGATTTTGCTCCGTGACGTCTGTACCCCTCAAGGGGCTATTGAGAGAATTAATGTTGCGGCACTTTAATTCGGCGCAA
>JANYCE010000128.1 GCA_025360445.1 Betaproteobacteria bacterium | reverse complement strand
CAGATCGGTGCCTATCATGCCGCCCGCGCCCGGCCGGTTATCGACGACGAAGGTCTGACCGAGCGTTTCGCTGAGGCGCTGCCCATACAACCGCGCGAGTATGTCGGAGCTGCCGCCTGCTGCGTACGGCACGATCAAACGCACGGGCTTGTTGGGGTAATCCTGCGCGACAACCCAGGTGCTTACGAGCGAGCACCAGGCACCGAGGAATAGTATGCGGATCATCATGGATATCCTTATAAGCAAAAACCTTACCGCAAATTGCGGCCGCGCATCGTAACAGCTTCGGCGCGGTCAGGCCGTCAGCCCGCGACTATGCGCGCGCGATCGAGATGATCTTTCCACATTCCAAGATAAGCCGCTTCTAGATCGCGCATGCGCATTTGCGTATCGAAGAAAGGCGCCGCCCGCGCCAACAGTTGGCGCTTAAGCGCGGCGAGTTCATTACGATCCTTGCCCAGCCGCAACGCCGTCTGGATGAAATCGCTGCGGTCAGGGCATACAAGTTCTGCAAGGCCCGCCGCGGTAGCAAGGCTGGCGGCGACCCGATTCGCGAAATGCCTGCCGGGTACAGTCAATAGAGGCACGCCCGCCCACAATGCATCGCTCGCGGTGCTGTGCGCGTTATGCCAGCTAATGGTGTCGAGCATCAAGTCGGCGCGATGCAGGCGCGCGAGGTGTTCGCGCTTGGTCGGCACACGCTGCGCAAAAATTATGCGGCCGGCATCGACGCCGCATCTCCCGGCCACGCCACGTAAATTTGCGACCGCTAAGGTATTCGCGCCCTGTAGCCAAAGCACGCTGCCGGGCACGCCGCGCAAAATTTCCATCCATGCGGCGAAATCGTCGCGTGTGATGCGGGAACCATTATTAAAATTGCAAAACACGACGGCATCTGGCGCGAACTGCGGGCAAGCAACTGTCGCTGCGTCGGCGACAACATGCACGGCGTCCGTACCGTCGCTCAACATGAAACAGTGCGCAGCGTACGCAAGTTTCTCGCTGAAAGCGTCCACCATCGACGGCGGCGTCGCGATGCGGTCGCTGATGAAATAGTCGATGTATTCCGCCCCGGTCGTGGCGGCGAATCCCAGGTAATGCGCCTGTACAGGCGCCGGGCGCCGCGCCAGCACCCGCATGCGATTACCGGTGGTATGGCCAGCCAGATCAACAAGCACATGGATGCCGGCCGCCGCGATGGCAGCGGCGAGCTCATCGTCAGTCATCGCGTGCCCATCGATAAAGTGATCCACGCCCGTCGCGATCGTCTTGCGATAGCCGCTGGCATCGTCGGCGCCGTACGAAAATGCATAAATTTCGAATCGCACCCGATCATGCAGTGAAAATACATTGGCCAGCAGATGCCCGACGGCATGGTCGCGCAGGTCGCGCGACAAATAGCCGATGCGTAAACGCGCCGGATTTTCAATAGCAGGCGCGGCGTCAGATCCGGCTCGTTGCAGCGGCGCGATGCCGCGCGCGAATTCAGCGGCATGGTGCGCCGAGATGGCTTTGACCTGGGCGGGTGCCAGCCCTAGATGCAAGGCGGTCAGCGGTGAAACGTAGGGCATCCATTGCGCGGCGGGTTCCCGTTCGATTGTCGTGTGCAATTCATCGGCGACGCGCTCGGCGCAATCCCAGTCGCAAACTTCGAGCAGGCAATTTAAGAGTTCTTCGCGCGCATGACCGAATGCGGGGTCAGCAGCGATTGCCGCGCGATAGTGCTCGATTGCCGGCTCGCGCTGTCCGGAGCCGCGCAGGATGTTGGCAAGATTGAAGTGGGCCGGCGCGCAGTGCGGATCGCACACGAGCGCGCGCTGCAGCCAGCCGACGCCTTCTTCAGCGCGATCCTGTTCGAGCAGAACAACGCCCAGGTTGGTGGCGACGACCGCGTCCTCAGGGAATTTAACCGCGGCGGCGCGCAGCATTTGTTCGGCTTCGTGCAACCGGCCGGCCTGGCGAAGAGCCAGACTGCGGTTCACTAACGTTTCGGAATGGGCTACGCGACGAAATGCCGAGCGCAAAAATTTCAGCAGCATGATGCGCTACCGTGGCACTCGATGAAGACGGCCGCCGCCCTTTGGGTGGCGGCCTGAGCGGTCAGCTTTCGGTGTCGAGAAAGCTGCGCAACCGCTCGGAACGCGATGGATGCCGCAACTTGCGCAGCGCCTTCGCTTCGATCTGGCGAATGCGCTCGCGCGTCACGTCGAATTGCTTGCCGACTTCTTCGAGCGTGTGATCGGTGTTCATTTCGATGCCGAAGCGCATGCGCAGCACCTTAGCTTCACGCGGCGTCAACGTGTCGAGCACGTCCTTGGTCGCATCGCGCAGGCTCGCATAAACCGCCGAGTCCGACGGCGCCATGGTGGTTTGATCTTCGATGAAATCACCAAGGTGTGAATCGTCGTCGTCGCCAATCGGCGTCTCCATCGAAATCGGTTCTTTGGAGATCTTCAGGATTTTGCGAATCTTCTCCTCGGGCATTTCCATTTTCTCGGCGAGCAGTGCCGGATCAGGCTCCGAACCCGTCTCCTGCAATATCTGGCGCGAGATGCGATTCATTTTGTTGATCGTCTCGATCATATGCACCGGAATGCGGATCGTGCGCGCCTGGTCTGCGATCGAACGCGTGATCGCCTGGCGTATCCACCATGTCGCATAGGTCGAAAACTTATAGCCGCGACGATACTCGAACTTGTCGACCGCCTTCATCAAGCCGATGTTGCCTTCCTGAATCAGGTCAAGAAATTGCAGCCCGCGATTGGTGTATTTTTTTGCAATCGAGATGACGAGACGCAGGTTGGCCTCCGTCATTTCGCGCTTGGCACGCCGGGCCTTCGCTTCGCCCGTCGTCATCTGGCGATTGATCTCTTTCAGGTCCTTGATCGGAATCCCGACTTGTTTCTGCAGGTCGAGAAGCTTCTGTTGCTGCTCGACAATCGCGGCCTCAAAACGCCCGAGCGTATCGCTCCACGGCTTCTTAGCGGCGATTTCATTGGCAGCCCAGCGCAAGTTGCTTTCCTTGCCCGGAAACTCCTTGATGAAATGCTGGCGCGGCATTCTCGCCTTGTTCACGCTGAGATCCAGGATCTCGCGCTCGTGGCTGCGCACCCGTTCGACGAGTTTACGCATGCCATCACACAACGCCTCGACCTGTTTCGCGCCGAAACGAATGTTCATCAGCTCATTCGAAATCTGATCGCGCGCCTCGATATAGGCATTGCTGCGCGGGCCATTCTTCGCCAATGCGCGCAACATTTTGTTGTAGAGGTTGCGGATGACGGCAAAGCGTTTGAGCGCGTCGCCTTTGAGGCGGAGGAGGTCGGCGGTCTGTACCGCAGCCTGCTCCTCTTCGCTCATTTCTTCTTCTTCAGCCGCTTCTTCGCCTTCTTCTTCGACTTCTTCGTCGGCCGCTTCGGCGGCGAGTTCATCGGCGGTCGGATCAACGAGGCCGTCGACGACTTCATCGACGCGGATTTCGTCTTTTTCAATGCGGTCGGCGAGCGCCAGGATTTCGGCGATCGTGGTCGGACAGGCCGAGATCGCCTGGATCATGTGCTTCAGGCCGTCTTCGATACGCTTGGCGATTTCGATTTCGCCTTCGCGCGTCAAGAGCTCGACCGAACCCATCTCGCGCATATACATGCGAACCGGGTCGGTGGTGCGGCCGAAGTCGGAGTCGACCGTCGACAGCGCGGCTTCCGCCTGCTCGACGACGTCTTCATCCGCTACCGTCGGCGCGGCATCCGACATCATAAGCGATTCGGCGTCGGGCGCTTCGTCATAGACACGGATACCCATGTCATTAATCATCGCGATGATGTTTTCGATCTGCTCGGCATCCATCATGTCGTCGGGCAGATGGTCGTTAACCTCGGCGAACGTCAGATAGCTGCGCTCCTTGCCGAGCACAATTAAATTCTTCAGACGCAAGCGCCGCGCCTCGGCTTCGGCCGGCGACAATTCTTTGCGCTCAAACTCGCGCACCAATGCTTTTTCCTTGGCGGTCAGGCGCTGGCGGGTCTTGGGCAGCTTGCCATCCGCGGCGGGCGCATCAACTGGCTCGGCGTTGGCGGCAGCCTGTAACTCCGCCTTGGCTTTAGCCAAGGCTTCTTTCTGCTCAGCTTTTAACTTGGCTGCGAATTGTTTCGGCGTCAGCGCTTGGGGCTGTTTGACTGTCTCAACGCGCGCGGCCTTCGGGGCAACATTCTTGCGTGGCACTGCTTTCTTGACAGGCTTCGCTTTGGCTTTTTTCAGCTTGAGCTTCTTTTTCGCAACCGGCTTTTTCTTTCCCGCGGGGCGGGCCTTCGTTGCTTTTTTGGGTTTTGCCATAGCCAATCTCACCTCTCGGGTGGTTACGCCGAAAAACCGGCAATTATACGTTAGTGGCGCTTTTTTTTCAGGACGCCGAGGTGCTTTTTTGTGGCTGCAACAGCGCTAAATATTGGGCCTGCTCGATCGGGCTAAGCGTTTGTTTTTTAGTAATTTTTTTCTGCAAAACCGCCAATTGGCTCTCACGCGCCTCCGACTCGATCGCCGCGTTAAACTTTTTCCAACTGCTTATAAACTGCTCTTCCAGCGCCGTCTCTTCGAATTCGACCTCAGGACGTTTCAGCACACAGGCTTCGATCTCGCGCACAGCGTGCTCGAACTCGGTATCGCGAAAATACTCGCCTATACGCGTGCCGACTGACTGACCGTATATTTTGAGCAAAGCATCGAGCAATGCAATTTCATCCGGCCGGATTGATGCGACTCCCCGCGCGGCATCAAATCCCCGCTGGTCAGCCAGCTTATGCAACTCGGGCCTCATCATCAGCAGTTCGATAACCTGACGCGCCGGTCCTCGCACTGGTGTCGCCGAACTCCGCGCCGGGGCCGCCTGCACGGATCTCG
>JANYCE010000123.1 GCA_025360445.1 Betaproteobacteria bacterium | reverse complement strand
GCGGTCTGCGGGCTGTAGGTGCGGAACTTGGTGCCTTTTAGATCGGCCACTGATTTGAGCGCATTCTTGGTGTAGATGCCCTGGCCCGGCCACGCGACGGAGAACAGCAGCCTGAGACCGCGCGCCTGCAACTTTTTCACCAGCAGCGGTTTTTGCGCCTGATAAAACTTCCATGCGTTGTCATATCCAGCCGCCACAAACGGCAGGTTGTCCGCTGCGAATACCGGATCTTCATTACCGAACTGGCCGAGCAAAAACTCCGCGATATTGACTTGCCCGGTGGACACTGCGCGCAGAATATCGGGGTGCTTGATCAGCGACCCGTTCGCATGCACGGTGATATTGAACTGACCGCCGGAATCGCGCTTCACGTCCTCGACGAATTTCTTCACGTTCAGCGTGTGAAATTCGTTGTCGTTATAGGGCGTCGGCATATCCCATTTCTGGGCGACCGCAGGGCCGGCCGAGAACACCGCCAGCAGCGCGAAAAAAACCGCTTTTATCCGCATATTTATCTCCCTGAATTCGAGGCGTATCGTGGCTGATGTTGGTCGGGATTAACCGCCTTGTCAACACGTGCGCGCTTATTCAAGCTTGATGCCGGCATCTAATATCACTTTGCGCCACTTGATGATTTCACGGTCGACGCGTGTCGCAAAATCGGCAGCCGTGCTTGCAATGATGTCGAGGCCCTGGCTCGCGAGGACTTCGCGCAATTTTGGGGCCGCGATGCTGCGCGCGGTGTCTTCCTGGATCTTGCGGACGATCTCAGGCGGCGTGGCGGCAGGCGCAAACAAACCGAACCACAGAATCGCCTCATAGCCCGGATATCCGGATTCGGCCATCGTCGGCACGTCCGGCGCGACCGCTGAGCGCTTGAGACTACTCACCGCGAGCGTGCGCAACTTGCCGGATTGTCCATAAGGCAATGTTGTCATCACCGCATCGAAGCCAAGGGACAGATGCCCGCCAAGCAGATCGATCATCGCGGGGCCCGAACCTTTATATGGCACGTGCACCATTTTAATTTTGGCCATCGATTGAAACAGTTCCATCGCCATATGCGCAGCAGCGCCAGTCCCGCCGCCAAAATTAAGTTCGCCTGGTTTTGCCTTAGCGATTGCAACCAGTTCTCTCACTGTCTTCACGGGAATTGACGGATGGACTGACAGGAGCAATGGAATCGAGGCGATTTCGGTGATCGGCGCAAAATCCCGGCGCAAATCATAAGGCAGCTTCGCATACAAGGTTGCCGCCACTGCATGCGTCGTATTGGTGCCAAGCAAAAGCACATAGCCATCCGCAGGCGATTTGACGACAAAGTCCGAACCGATGATGCCGCCACCGCCTGCGCGGTTTTCGACTACCACCGGCCGCTTCCATGCTTCGCTCAGTTGCTGAGCAACGCTGCGCGTTAGCAAATCGGTCGAACCGCCGGCCGCGAACGGCACGACGATTTTCACGAGCTTGGAAGGGTATGCATCAGCCGCCTGCGCCGATTGAATCAACATCACAGCACAAACTGCGAACAGACCGAAACATCTCAACATGGGATTTTCCAGTGAAGTGTCGAACTAAGCGCTCTTGGCATTCACCGAATAAGCGCTTTCGGGGCAGACGAAAGCTGCCGGCACGAGCGGCGCCGACAGCACCTGATCGACCACGTGTCCGATCGTCCTGCCGACGGGCTTGATCCCCGCCGCTTTGCACGCGGCAACTACTGCATCGAGTGCCGCGATAAGTCGTATAGTCACGGCATTGCTCTCGTCGCTGTACTCATAGTGATTGTGCGAAATAATTACGATCACCGGAATATTCGGCGCGCGCGCAAGCGTCTGCTTCAGAATATTGGTCGCGATCGTTTCATAACTGATGCCATGCTTGCCGGGCCAGTCGGTGTCTGGCCGTAGATCGGAATGCATGGTGCGCCCTTTCGCGCCGCCTATGGTGCTCGAGAAATCGACTGACACCGGGATATTGGCGAACTCGAGGTCGCCGCGCGCCTGCCGGAAATACGCATTCGCGCGATGCGGATCGGGTTCGGTGCCGCTCCACACGGTTTCAACGTCGGCCCACACGCGCCCCGGCACCGAGCACGAACCGCCGCGGAAACCGGATTCAACCAGCACGCGGAAGACGTCGTCATTGGCAGAGAATGAGCCGGGTCTAAAGTAAAGCGGCTGATAGCCCATCGCCTGCCGCCATAGCGCAGATGATTCGGCAAGGCAAGCGCGCTGCTCGTCGGCAGACAGGCCGCCATAGTTCGCGAGATAGCGTTTTTGCGCGTAGCGCCACATCGAGTATTTCCATGGATGCATGTGCAGGCCGAGACAAGCGCCGCGTTTCTCGAGATCGGCAAAAACATCAGGCTGTCCAAGCACAGTTTCCGGATGCACAAAATAGCTTGCAGGAAAACCATAGCGCTCGCCAATGTTGAAATAGCCTTTTACTGCGCGCTCGCCATGCGCCCAGTCGCGGGGACCGGTGGCCTGCGCATGCGTAGTCGCGAGCGTCGGCTCGCAATCCATCGTGAGCAGGACGTTAATTTCTTTCATGGTCGCCTTGTGATTTTTGCGCGTATCGTTGCAAAAGAATCGAGCGCTGCACGAACGCACGTACAAGAAGTGTTCAGGCATTTTTGCCGTGGCGCCCCTACTTGTCAAACAGCGTTTCCCTCGTAGCGGCCATGTTAGTATCGGCTCCCCTTCAGCAATTCGCCGCCGCACCAGCGCCCACGTGAATCCACCGGCCTCCTCAACTAAGCCCCGCTGGCAATTCTGGATCGATCGCGGCGGCACTTTTACCGATGTCGTCGCGCGCAAACCAGACGGCAGCCTCGTCACGCACAAATTGCTGTCCGAAAATCCCGCGCGTTACCGCGATGCGGCGGTCGCCGGCATCCGGCATCTGCTCGGCGTAGCAAACGGTGAGCGCATACCGGCCGAGCAAATCGACGCCGTCAAAATGGGCACGACAGTCGCGACCAATGCGCTGCTCGAGCGTAAAGGCGAGCGCACGGCGCTCTTTATCACGCGCGGGTTTCGCGATGCATTGCGCATTGCTTATCAAAACCGGCCGCGCATCTTTGACCGCCACATCGTGCTGCCAGAACTTTTGTATTCGCGCGTCGTTGAAGTCAATGAACGCGTCGGCGCCCGCGGCGAAGTTTTGCTGGCGCTCGACATCGACCAAACACGCCGCGATCTTGAAGCAGTCTTCGCGGACGGCTATCGCTCGATTGCGATTGTGCTGATGCATGGATACCGCTACCAGGACCATGAGAAACACGTCGCGGCGACGGCGCGCAAGATTGGTTACACGCATGTTTCGGTGTCGCACGAAGTGAGCCCGCTGATGAAATTAGTCAGCCGCGGCGATACGACCGTGGTCGATGCGTATCTGTCGCCGATCCTGCGCCGCTATGTGGATACCGTCGCCAGTGAATTACAGGACGTGCGGCTGATGTTCATGCAATCGAACGGCGGGCTTACTGACGCCCGGCGTTTCCAGGGCAAGGATTCGATTTTGTCCGGGCCCGCCGGCGGTATCGTCGGTGCGGTGCGCACGTCGGCGGCGGCGGGCTTCAATAAGATCATCGGCTTCGACATGGGCGGCACGTCAACTGACGTTTCGCATTACGCCGGAGAGTACGAACGCGCGTTCGAGACCCAGGTCGCCGGCGTGCGCATGCGCGCGCCGATGATGAGCATTCACACCGTCGCGGCGGGCGGCGGCTCCATTTTGCATTTCGACGGCGCGCGTTACCGCGTCGGCCCCGATTCGGCGGGCGCCAATCCGGGGCCCGCGAGTTACCGCAAGAACGGCCCGTTGACCGTCACTGACTGCAACGTGATGCTCGGCAAAATACAGCCGCAGTTTTTCCCGCCGGTGTTCGGCGTGGATGGCGACGCGCCGTTGGATGGCGATGTCGTCAAACAACAATTTGCCGCGCTCTCCCAGGAGATCAAAGACAAAACCGGCAATGCGCGCACGCCCGAACAGGTCGCTGAAGGCTATATCGCCATTGCCGTGGGCAACATGGCTAATGCGATCAAGCAGATTTCAGTGCAGCGCGGCCACGACGTCACCGAATACACATTGTGTTGTTTCGGCGGTGCGGCTGGTCAGCATGCCTGCCTGGTTGCGGACGCGCTCGCCATGACGCGCGTGTTTCTTCATCCGCTCGCCGGTGTTTTGTCGGCCTACGGGATGGGACTCGCGGACATCACGACGATGCGCGAGGAGGCGGTCGAGGCTAAGCTCGACGCCGCAAATCTGCCTCTGCTTGAAAAGACACTCGACACAATGGCCGCTGCCGCACGTGGTGACGTATTGCGTCAGGGTATCGCCGACGAGCGGGTCACAATAATTAAACGCTTACATCTGCGCTACGACGGCACCGATTCTTCGCTGGTCGTCAATTTCGGCGAAATCAAGCAGATGGTCGCGCACTTCGAAGCCGCCTACCGCATGCGTTACAGCTTCCTGATGCCGGGCCGCACGTTGATTGCAGAGGCCGTCTCGGTCGAAGCCATCGGGGTGTCAGACGCGCCCGTCGAGCTTGCCGCGCCTGCGTCACGCACACATGGAACGCCTCAGGTCGCCGAGATTGTCACGATGCACACCGGTGGCCGCGCGCATAAAACGCCGGCGTATCGCCGCGCTGTGCTCAAGCCGGGCGACAAGGTGCGCGGCCCGGCGATTATTGCGGAAACCAACGCGACTACCATCGTCGAGCCGGGTTGGGAAGCGACCGTCACCGCGCTCGATCATCTCGTGCTTGAACGCATTGAGGCGCGACCGGCGCGCGTCGCAATCGGCACCAGCGTCGATCCGGTGATGCTCGAAATTTTCAACAATCTCTATATGTCGATTGCCGAGCAAATGGGCCTACGGCTCGCCAACACCGCGTATTCGGTAAATATCAAAGAGCGGCTCGATTTTTCGTGCGCGGTGTTCAATCAGAACGGCGAACTGATCGCGAATGCGCCGCACATGCCGGTGCACCTGGGCTCGATGGGCGAATCGATCCGTACCGTAATCCGTGAGAACACCGGCAAAATTCAGCCGGGCGACGTCTACGTGCTGAACGCGCCGTACAACGGCGGCACGCATCTGCCCGACGTAACCGTGATTACGCCGGTATTCGACGACGCGGGCGGCAGCATTTTGTTTTATGTGGGATCGCGCGGCCACCACGCCGACATCGGCGGCATCACGCCGGGCTCGATGCCGCCCGACAGCCGCGTGGTCGAGGAAGAAGGCGTGTTGATCGACAACTTCTTGCTGGTCGAACGCGGCCGGCTTCGCGAGCAGGAAACGATCGCGCTCCTCTCCTCCGGGAAATATCCGTGCCGCAACGTTGCGCAAAACATGGCGGACTTGCGTGCGATGATCGCCGCCAATGAAAAAGGCGTGCAGGAACTGCACCGCATGGTCGCGCATTTCGGGCTCGACGTCGTTCATGCGTATATGCGCCACGTGCAGGATAACGCCGAGGAGTCGGTCCGGCGCGTGATCGGCGTGTTGAAAGACGGTGAATTTGAATATGCGATGGATCATGGCGCCGTCATCAAGGTTGCCATTCGTATCAATCAGCAGCAGCGCAGTGCCGTCATCGACTTCACCGGCTCGAGTGCGCAGCTTGAAAATAATTTTAATGCGCCCTCTGCCGTGTGCATGGCAGCCGTGCTGTACGTGTTCCGTTCGCTCGTCGACGAGGATATTCCGCTCAATGCGGGGTGCCTTAAGCCCATCGAGGTCATCATCCCGGCGGGCTCGATGCTGAACCCGCGTTATCCGGCGGCAGTGGTCGCGGGTAACGTCGAAACGTCGCAGTGCGTAACCGATGCGCTGTACGGCGCGTTGGGCCTCATGGGCGCATCGCAAGGCACGATGAACAACTTCACCTTCGGCAACGAACGCCATCAATATTACGAAACCATCTCGGGCGGTTCAGGCGCCGGTGATGGTTTTAACGGCACCGACGTCGTGCAGACGCATATGACCAATTCGCGCCTGACCGATCCGGAAATTCTTGAATGGCGCTTTCCAGTGCTGCTCGAAGATTTTTCGATCCGTACGGGCAGTGGCGGCGACGGCAAGTGGCATGGCGGCAACGGCGCAGTGCGGCGCGTGCGTTTTCTCGAACCCATGACCGCGGCGATTCTGTCGGGTCATCGCAGCGTGCCGCCTTATGGCATGCAAGGCGGCAAGCCCGGCGCCGTTGGCCGCAACTTTGTCGTGCGCAATGATGGTGCGCGCGTCGAGCTAAAAGGGGCAGACAAGATTGAGATGCATACGGGCGACGTGTTCGTGATTGAAACGCCAGGCGGCGGCGGATTTGGTGCGCCGTAGCCAATACGCCTATGCGAACGACCGGATCAGACAAAATCATGCGTGCCACAGCCGTCACAGAGAAAGATCGAACCCGACATATGCGAATAGTCTTCCGCCACTGGCATCTCTTTGTTTTTTCCGTGCTCCCGGTACTCTGTGTTGAAAACGTTATAGCGCAGGCCATCAACTACCCAGCGAAACCGATTCGCATCATCGTGCCGTACGTGGCCGGCGGGCCGAGCGATCTGTTCGCACGCGCAGTCGGCCAGTTGCTGACCGAAGCGTGGAGCCAGCCCATCATCATCGATAACCGTCCCGGCGCGAGCGGCAATGTGGGTATCGCGGCCGCGGCGCGCGCGCCTGCCGATGGCTATACGCTCAATACGGTGACCATCGCATTTGCCGTATCGCCGGCGCTCGACAACAAGCTTGGTTACGATCCGGTCAAAGACCTCGCGCCGATTTCGCTGCTGGCGATCATCAATAATTTACTCGTCGTGCATCCGGCCCTGCCCGTTCGCTCAGTGAAAGAGCTGATCGCATTTGCAACTGCGCGGCCGGGTCAGGTCACCTTTGCGTCGGGCGGCGCGGGCGGCGCCCAGCATCTCTCCGGCGAGCTGTTCGCGAATCTTGCCAACGTGAAACTCACGCATATTCCTTATAAAGGCAGCGCACCCGGCGTCGTTGCGTTGATCGGCGGCGAAACGATGGTCGGTTTCGCCGATATGGTCATCACCCTGCCGCATGTGAAGTCCGGTCGCCTGCGTGCGCTCGCCGTCACTGGCTCTCAACGCTCGGCATTGGTGCCGGATCTGCCAACCATCGCGGCAGCGGGCTTGCCCGGTTATTCGGTAACCGCGTGGTTCGGTTTACTCGCACCGGCCGCCACGCCGCCGGATATCGTGAACCGCATCAGCGCTGAGATTCAGAAAGGATTCAAGACGCCGCTCATGCTCGAACGATTTTCGGCGCTCGGTGCTGATCCGGTCGGCGGCGCCCCGGAGCAATTCGCGGCGTTTATAAAAAGCGAAATGGCGAAATGGGCGAAGCTCGTCAAGTCCGCCGGGATTCGCGGCGAATAAGCGCGCGGCGCATTGAATCGTGCGCTTGAAAATATAGAAGACTTGATTGCAGACATCGATCGGACAGGTGCAAATTGCACCAAACAAGCCCGTATGTGATGCGCCGCGGGCCGGTTGCCCATCGGGCATTACGGCCGCCGCGCTATTTAGGCCAGCATCGACTTGAGCTTGGCCACCGCGCTGTCGGGTGTCGTCAGGATGGGCGTTGCGGTGCGCCTGGCCGCCATCACCTTGGCCGGCGCCATCGAAAACTGCGCGAGCGCGATCACATCGCATGCCTCGTGCTTCGAGGCCGCGGCGGCGATGAGTGCATGATGGTCATCCGGCCGATTGTCCTGCAGCGCCGCGAGCGCGCCTTCTACCAGTTGCGATTTGACATTCACCTGCGTGCCCTGCTTCTTTGCATACGCTGCGATTTCCTCGAGCATTGAGGGCAGCGACGGCTGAAATGTTGCCAGCAAACCAACGGTGCCGCTCTTCGCGACGAGTTGTTCGTACATCGCTTCGTTCGGTTTTAAAACCGGGATCGCCACTTGCCGCCGGCATTCTTCAATGGCGGGACCGAACGCAGAACACGTGAAAAGTATCGCGTCGGCGGACGCCTTCACGCAGTAATGACCGATGTGAACGAAACGCTCGATCATCGCTTCGGTGAGCCGCCCGTCCTGCGCGAGATCGTTCATCAGCGCATCTTCAAGCAAATTTACCGTGCGCGCTTCGGGCCAATGGGCACGAAAGCTCGCCACAATCGGCGCCATCGCCACATCCGCCGCGTGGATTAAATAAATTTTTGGTGATTTTTTCATGACGCTTCCGTTTTTCGCTTTGCGGGTTCACAACGGGGGGCGAAGATACTATAGAGAGCAGTCAATTGGAAGCCTGCGCGGACGCTGGTCCATCCACACAAATACAGAATTTTTCGCCGGGTTTGCACGGCGTGCTTGGAAGCGGCTGCAAACCAAGCGAAAATAGTAACCCGGCGTTTTTTTTGCGCTGCTGCCGACCGCTCCAAAATAAAATACGAAAGGCCTTTACGTGAGTGCATATCCAAACCATACCAAGCAGCA
>JANYCE010000155.1 GCA_025360445.1 Betaproteobacteria bacterium | reverse complement strand
CATCGAAATCGGCCATGTGGTTACGCCGACCAAAACCTCCGAACTCGGGGCGAAAGGCGCAGGCGAAGCGGGCACGGCAGGCGCGCCTGGCGCAGTCATGAACGCCATCAACGATGCGCTGCGTCCATTCAAGGCGCGCGTAACGGTTCAGCCGGTGACGCCTGAGCGCATCCTGCGCGCGCTCGGCAAAGTCTAGTGCTATTCGATTCGGCGGCGTTTAGCCGGCGCTTCACGCATCGCACCGCCGCGGCGCGCGACATTCAGATTCATTACGTCGAAGGCGGCCACGGCGAGCCGGTGCTGCTCGTCCCGGGTTGGCCGCAGTCGTGGTACGCGTGGCGACACGTGATGCCTTTGCTGGCAGATCGTTACCGGGTTATCGCCATCGATCCGCCGGGTCTGGGTGAGTCGGGCACGCCGGTTGCGTACGACACGGCCACCATATCCCAGTACGTCGAGGCGCTGCTCAATACGCTTGGACTCGAGCGCGTTTGCTTTGTCGGTCATGACATCGGCGCGTGGATCGGCTATGCGTTCGCTGCGCGTCATCCTGCAAGAGTGCGCCAGATGACGCTGATCGATGCGGCGATACCCGGCTTGGCACCTGCCGAAACTTTTGCGCTGACTCCCGAACGTATCAACAAGACGTGGCATTTCTCGTTCAACGCATTGCCAGGGCTGCCGGAGTTGCTCATTGACGGTCGCGAGCGGGCCTACCTTGCATGGCTCTTTAATTCGCGATCGTTCAATAAAACAGCCATCGATGAGGCTGCGCTCACCGAATACACGCGCGTGTATTCGATGCCCGGCGCGATGGGCAGCGGCTTTGCGTATTACCGTGCGTTATTCGATTCGATGGCGCAAAACAAAGCGAGTGCCGCGCAACCGCTGCCAATGCCGGTTACGGCGATTGGCGGCGCGCATTGGCTTGGCCCTGCAATGGAAGCGTCGATCGCGCCTGTTGTTCGCGATCTGCGCGTCGAGATTGTGGCGGACAGCGGGCATTTTGTGCCGGAGGAGGCGCCGCTGGCGCTCGTCCGGATAGTGACGAAAGCCCTCGACCGCATTTAAAAAGGCGTGCGAACGTTATCGCGGCCTGACGTTTTTTATGCCCGGAACTTATCCGCGCTTTACGGGATACACTTCGCTTCTATGATTGAAAATACCGGCGACGAGCGCGACGACAAATTTATAACCTACACGGTCGCGTCCTTGGGGCCTGCGAGCTGGTTTGTCGACAGCAACAAGGGCACGTCAGGCTACTCGTTTCACTCGCTCGCCGAAGCAGAACGTTTTGCGATCGTTCTCGCGCAACGCAATACGCCGAGCCGCGTGTGCATTCTCGACGGCCTTGGCGAAGTGGTGACCGAGAAGATCTTCGATCAGGCGGCCGCGCCGAAGTGATTGAAGCGCGCTATACCGCGCAGTAGCGCGACTGAATCGCCTGATCGGCGAGCAGGTCGGCGGCGCCAGCCGAGTGCACGATCAGACCCTGGTCCATGATATAGGCGCGATCCGAGATCGAGAGCGCGCGTTCGACATTTTGCTCAACCAGCAGAATCGTGGTGCCAGCGCGTTTCATGCTCGCGAACAATTCAAACATTTCATCGACGAGTATCGGCATGATGCCTTCCGACGGCTCGTCGAGCAAAATCATCTTCGGTTCGGCCATCATCGCGCGCGCGATCGCCAGCATTTGCTGCTCGCCGCCCGATAGCGTCTCGCCGAGCTGGCTGAGCCGTTGTTTTAAGCGGGGAAAAGTTTCCGCGATGCGTTCGATAATTTCGCTTTCGCGCTGACGGTGTTTTGAGGCGAGCAATCCGAGATGGAGATTTTCGAGTACAGATAAGCCCGGCACGATCCGCCGGTCTTCTGGCACATACGCAAGCCCGCGGTGGTAGCGCCTGAAAGCCGGCTCGCCGAGGAGCTCCGCGCCGTCAAACATCACGCTGCCGCTCTGTTTGCCAACCAATCCCATCACCGTCCGCAGCGTCGTGGTTTTGCCTGCACCATTGCGCCCGATCAGCGTGACGATTTCACCGGCGTTAACTTCAAGCGATACACCCTGCAGCACGTGGCTATGCCCATACCACGCATTGAGACCGTTGATTTGCAACATCGCCGGCATCAGTACTTCCCCTGACCCAGATAAACGCGCCTCACCTCTTCATTGGCGCGAATATCGTCCGGCGTGCCCTGCGCCAGCAATTCTCCGTGATGCAGCACGACAAGCTGCTCGCAAATGCCCATCACGAGTTTCATCTTGTGCTCGACCAGTATCACCGTGCGCTCCGCCGCAAGCGTCACAATGAGGTCCATCATCTTGATGGTTTCCTCGGGTGACATGCCGGCGGTCGGCTCATCGAGCAGCAACAGGCGCGGCTTGCACGCGAGCGCCATCGCGATTTCGAGACAGCGCTGTTCACCATGCGCCATGTCGCGCGCGACCGCATGGCGCTTGGCCGAGATGCCGACACGCTCGAGCAGGTGATCGGCTTCTTCGATTAGTTCGCGAATAGCCGCGCGCGGCGTCCACAGGTTGTAGCGTGTCTTCTGCATTTGCGCTGCAACGCGCACGTTCTCATGTGCGCTCAATTGCGGAAAAACATTCGTGATCTGAAAAGATTTGGCGATGCCGCGCCGCGCATATTCGTGCGGCGGCAAACCGGTGATGTCATGGCCCTCGAAACTCACGCGTCCGCTCGACGCTGGAAACGCGCCCGAGATGACGTTGAAGAAGGTGCTTTTTCCCGCGCCGTTGGGGCCGATGATGGCCGCCAGTTTGTTTTGTGCGAAGCGTACCGACACTGCTTTCAAAGCCACGAAACCGCCGAATTTTTTTCCAACACCTTCCGCGACGAGGATATCGCTCATGGTTTGGCCACCCGCAGCCAATGCAGAATCGACCCCCAGATGCCGCGCGGGAAAAAGAGTACGAACACAACGAAGGTTGCGCCGAGGTAAAGTTGCCAATGCGTAGTCCACAGCGTCAGCGCGTCACCGAACAACTGGAATACCGCTGCGCCGATAAATGGTCCGAAGAAGGTGCCGAAGCCGCCCAGCAGCGCCATCATCACAACGTCGCCGGACGTGGAGATCTGCATAACTTCGACCGGCACTGTTGAGAGATGCAAGGCCCGCAGCGCACCCGCCACGCCGCAGAACGCGCCGGACAGCACAAATGCCATCAACTTGGTATTGGCGACGTTATAGCCGCACGCCGCGGCGCGCGCGTCGTTCTCGCGAATCGTTTCGAGCACAGCGCCGAACGGCGAGGCCAGGATGCGCGAAAAAAGCCATAACGCAATCGCCACGACGCCGAGCATCACATAGTATTTATTGACCGGATCGAGAAAGTTGATCTCGAAACCGAACAGGTTGATGGTCGACACATTGATGCCGCGCAAGCCGTTCTCTCCGCCGGTAACGCTTTCCCATTTATAGAAGAGGTAATAAACGCATTCAGCGAGCGCTAACGTCACCATCGAAAAATAAATCCCGCGGGTGCGGATCGCAAGAAAGCCGATGACGGCCGCCACGGCGGATGCAAACAGAATGCCGCAAATGATGGCCACGTACCAGGGCCAGCCGAAATGCACGATCACGATGCCGCAACCGTAACTGCCGACGCCCAACAGCGCGGCGTGTCCGAACGATAGCAGGCCTGCGTAGCCATAGAGCAGGTTGAAGCCGAGCGCGAACAGGCCCCAGATCAGAATGTTGATCGCCAGCGTGTGATAAGGCACGAACCACGGAAAAATAATCAGGAAGCCGATGGTCGCGGCGACGCGATGGCGGACAATGGCATCTATAAGATTGCGCCCCGCCCCTTGTCGCGTGTTGACCTCGCTCACGACTAACCCAGCGCGCCGGTGCGCCCGCACAGGCCCTGCGGGCGCACCAGCAACACCACCGCCATCATGATAAAGATCGACACGCGCCCGGCTTCCGGCGACACCAATGACGTAAGGCTCACCACCACGCCGACCAATACGCCGGCGACCACCGCGCCTTTGAGCGAACCCATCCCGCCCACTACCGTGACGACGAATGCGTCGGCAAGCAGCGAAATGCCCATTTCCGGCGTCACCGATTGCAGCGGCGCTGCCAGTATGCCCGAGAGCCCGGCGATACCGGTGCCGATGCCGAACACGACCAGCCATATTTTAGAGACGTCGATCCCGAGCACGCGCACGATCTCGGGGTCGCGCGCGCCGGCGCGGATGATGAGTCCGTACGAAGTCTTTTCGATGAAAAGATAGAGCGCAAT
>JANYCE010000070.1 GCA_025360445.1 Betaproteobacteria bacterium | reverse complement strand
CGTGCGGAATCCCTGAAAGCAGCCGACGACGGCGATGATCGCCGCGAACACCGGCGCCTTGCCGATGCCGATCAGATAAGTCGACGGCTCAACTGCGATGACTAAACGGTCAAGAAAATCGCCGTAACTGACACCGAGCTTGGTCTTTGCCATCAGCATGCCGCCCGCCACGCCGCACACGTCGGCATAGACCGTCAACAGCGGCAGCGCGATCATCAACGCAATGATCTTCGGCAATACGAGTAGATCGAGCGGCGGCATGCCGAGGGTGCGCATCGCATCGATTTCCTCGGTGACCGACATGGTTCCGATTTGCGCTGCGTAGGCGGAGCCCGAGCGGCCGGCCGCAATGATCGCGGTAATCAGGGGCGCGAATTCGCGCAGCATCGACAAACCGACGAGATCGGCCACAAAAATATTGGCGCCGTAGCGCTGCAGTTGATCGGCACCTTGGTACGCGACGACGATCCCGAGCAGGAAGGACAGCAGGCCGACAATCGGTAGCGCATTCACACCCGCGGTTTGTACATTGTGCAGAATCGGCCGCCAGCGGATGCGCCGCGGATTTGCAATGCTGCCCGCGAGTGACTGCGTGGTCTCGCCGATAAAGCTCAGCATGGCATACACTTGGTCAAGCGCGCTCACGGTGCCGCGACCGATGCTCGCGAATATTGCGCGGCGCGGTGCGGCAGGCATTGACCCGGTTGGAGTGGCGCCGATGAGGTCGATCAGCTTGGTAAACCGCGGGCTCCATCCGCGCCGCGTGCTGGTAAGACCCTGCTCGTGCAGTCGTGCAAGCAGGCGTTGCAACACCCATGCGCCAGCTGTGTCGAGCGCTGCAACGCGCGAGCCGTCAATGACCACGTTATTCACTCCGGGGATTTCGACGGAATCGAGCCGGCGGTCGAGCGGACCTATGCCGAATGCAGTCCAGTGGCCAGAGAGTTCGAGCCCATCGGACGAAGGCACTATGCTGGCCGGCGCAGGCGGGCTGGTGGCGGCGGTGTCGCCGTCCCGGTTATCCGGCCGTTCGACTCGCGCGGTGATTTCAGCAATCAAGCAAGCCTTCGCGGGTGTATCCCGCGCGGAACTAACCATGCGGGTATTGGCGTTGAAACTTCAGCAGCTGGGCTGTCGATGAGCACGCTATGAGGGCCGCCATGTCGTCACAGCATTTGCTGCCGTAAGTGAATTGAGTGCGCCGCTTCCGCAACTGAAAGACAGGCTAAGGCACGGACTACTTCAAGTATGTGCGCCAGCGAACACTAGCTATGGCGCGTCCGTAACACTCTGCCGACAACGTGCATCATTAACGACGCAATAGGGCGGCAATCCTTTTATGTGCGCTAACGTACAGCACTAGAAATGATACGCCGCTATGTTGAGGAATGATTTATGCGGGCGCTGTCCAAAATTCTGTAACTGCCTCGACCCAAAAACGCACGGCTCATCAGCCGCTACAAATCAGACAGGATGGCCGCTCGCCGGCGTGCGGACGCGAGGCGTTATGAAGTATTCCGGAATACAGCGAAGCGCAGTAAAAATCTTGTGGGTTGGCGGACTCGCGGCCTGGTTGTCGACCGTCGCTTTCGACCGTGTTTCGATAAGTGGGCAAAATCCACGGGCCGCACCTTTTGCAGTGTCGGGGCCAGAGTTATATCCCGGTTCTCCAACCCCGCCCTCGCCGGGCTCACCCCCAGCGCTTGCGTCGTCCAGTGAAGCAGTCGCACCGGAATTGTTTATTTATCTGCACCTGCACCAGACGCGCGACCTCGCGGTCGACCCGCTCCCGCGCCAAGCCAACTCGTGCACGGGATAGCATTACAGCAGTCAGCACTTTTTGTAGGCGGCGTATTAAATCGTTCGCGGCGCTCGCGACTAATCGACGCACATCCCCACCGCCCATCGTTTCATACTTCCAGCGATTGGCGGCTCTTGTCCCCGTCTGGAATCAGGGAATTTGTTTTGGCCGTGCGAGGCGCACGCGGGAGATGTTGTTAATGGGTTGCCTAAAGTACATCCGCATACCCTCGATCAGTTGCCCGTACTAGACCAGCGGCGCGCCTTCTTCCCACGTCACGTCGCTCGACTGGGCGGCCGCTGCGGTCAGCATCTGGATCAGCGGAAACGCGCGCAGCCTGAGGCCGACGGGTTCCGGTTCGTCCTGATGTTCATTGCGGCGCGGCGATTTTGTTTTGACATCCGCCGGCTCTGCTGCAGCGAGTCCCTGATTGAGCCGGGCAAGTGCATTCTGCGCATCGGCGGCGCGGATGGCGCTGGGTACAGTTCCGCTGTGTCCCATCATTTT
>JANYCE010000427.1 GCA_025360445.1 Betaproteobacteria bacterium | reverse complement strand
TGAATGAGTCGAGGTGGTGATTAGGTGATTCTGTAAATCACGAAACGTTCGAGCGATTAGTGTTCACCCGGCACGTCACAATCCCTGAATCACCGAATCACCGAATCACCGAATCACCGAATCACCGAATCACCGAATCACCGAATCACCGAATCACCGAATCACCGAATCACCGAATCACCGAATCACCAGCGAAAGCGGACGGGCCAGATGTTGAAAATAGGAATTCTGCTCGGCGACGACATCGGGCTCGAGGTTGTGCCGGAAGCAGTGAAGGTGATGAAAGCTGCTGCGGCGAAGTCGGGCTTGCAGATCGAGTGGCTGCCTTTGCCGATCGGGCGCAAGGCGCATGAAACGCACGGGCATACGATGCCTGACAGCACCGTCGAAGCGCTTAAAACGGTCGACGGCTGGCTGCAGGGGCCGATCGGGCACAACGCTTATCCGAGAGATGATCCGACCTGGATTAACCCGCCGCTGCGCAAAAAATTCGAATTGTTTGCGAGCGTTAAACCCGTCAAGTCGTATCCCAACCTGCCGTCGATTCACAAAAACGTCGACATCGTGTTTTTGCGCGAAGTTACCGAGGGCATGCAATCGTCGAGTGTCGTGTTCGCGGGCAGCGGAGAGTTTCGTCCGAACGACGATATTTCGATCGGCATGCGAGTGGTGACGCGCAAGGGGGCAAACCGCGTCGCGCGCGAAGCGTTCGAGATCGCGCGCACGCGCAGCCGCAAGAAAGTGACTTCCGTCCACAAGGAGCCGGTGTTTAGATTGGTGTGCGGCATGTTTGCCGAGGAGTGCCGCAAAGTAGCCGCCGAATTTCCCGACTGCACTTTCGAAGAGGTGCTGGTTGACGGTTTCGCAATGAAGCTCGTGATGAAGCCGCAGCAATACGACGTGGTGGTTACCACCAATCAGTTCGGTGACATTCTGACCGATGAAGGCGCCGGTATCGTCGGCGGGCTGGGACTCGCACCGGGCCTGTGCGTCGGTGCGAACCAGGCGATGGCGCAGGCGACGCACGGTTCGGCGCCTGACATCGCCGGTCAGGGGATCGCGAACCCGTACGCGATGATTATGTCCGGCCAAATGTTATTCGAATGGCTCGGCCGCAAACGCAGTGAGCCAAAGGCGACCGATGCGGCTCAGCGCATCGTACGTTCGATGGACCGCCTTATTGCCGAAGCGAAACTATTGACCGCCGATCTTGGCGGCAAGGCCTCCACTTCGCAGATGGGGGATGCAGTCGCCGCGGGCGTTTGACCTTGTAGCGCACGCGCTTCGCCTGCGACAGTTGCGGAGGCAGGCGGGGCGCCTGCGCTATCGAAAGAATGTGTCATTTAACCGGATCAGCCTATGAACCCAGCTGTATTAGTTTCGAAGCAACTCGTCTCGGACTTCCACGAAAAACTCACCGGCATACTCATGCGCGCGCCGCGCAAGCTCGATGTTATCGAATTCACTCCGGACATCGAACTCACGCCAGAGCAGCACGCGAGTATCGAAGTTACTTTTTATTCGCGCGACATCTGGCTGGGCACAATCAAGGCAAATTTGAGCGCAGCCGCAAAAATGTATTGGCCGATTATCGACTCGGCGCCAAATTTGAAATGGCTGCAAGTCGTGTCCGCGGGCTCCGACCAGATCCCATATCAGCCGTCGATTGAGCGCGGCCTTCGCGTCACGACTTCAGCGGGCGGCAACGCCGAGCCGGTCGGGCTTACTGCGGTAACGGGGCTGCTAATGTTGTCGCGCGGCTTTCCACACTGGATGCGCGCGCAGCAGCAACGAGAGTGGTCGCCGCAACTCGGCGCCGCGTCGCCGCCGGATTTGCCGGGGCAGACCGCGGTGATCGTCGGCATGGGACATATTGGGAAGGTGATCGCGCGCGCGCTGCACGCGATGGGTGTGCGCGTCATCGGTTTGCGCCGCAACGTGGCGCCGGCGGAGAACTTCGACCAAGTACTGCCGCTGTCGGCGCTCGACTCCGTGCTGCCGAAATGCGATTGGCTGCTGCTCGCATGCCCGCTTAGTGAAGAAACGCGCGGGCTTGTCGACGAACGCCGATTCAGGCTGATGCCCAAGAGCGCCGGTTTCGTCAACATGTCGCGCGGCGAAGTGATCGACGAGGCCGCGCTGGCGAAAGTGCTGGCGAGCGGACATTTACGCGGCGCGTACCTCGACGTTTTCACGCACGAGCCGTTGGCTAAGGAGTCCCCATTGTGGGCGATGCCGAACGTGATTATCACGCCGCACAATTCATCGACGGGTACGGGCAACTATCAGCGTGGCGTAGAAATCTTCCTGCGTAATCTCGAAGCATATTTGCGCGGGGACGCGCAGCTCGAGAACGAAATGGAGCGGGTGTAGAGATCCGGTCGCAGGCGTGACTGGCGCCCCGGCGGACGAACGCAACCGTGCGCGTGCGTGCGGTGCCAGCCAAAACGGTCAAAGACGTGTTTCTATGCGACACGTTCTGCGGCTCGGGTCATGAAAAAAATGAGCGGGCTTATCACCGTCCTCGATTGAACTGAAGGACGACACGCCGCGCTTATTGATGTTCTTACCGGAACTCATGCGGGCATCATCGATGTTGCCGGTCAGCGCGCCAGATATACGAACAAGGCCGTGCCCGCTGAGATCAGGGATAGGACAATGGATGCGGCGCAGAAAGCCAACAATCTCCGGTGCCTGCTATCAGCAGCCGACGCGCTGGTTTCCAACAGTTCAACAGTGCTTTTTATTTGAGCTGCCAGTTTCTTAATGTGCGCATCGTTCGCAGTCGCGGCAGTCTGCAGTTCGGTGATTTGCTGCTGCAATACCGATTGATCGCCGACCGCGGCAGAGGATTTTCGCGTAAATGCCGGCGCCGCGACGGAAACGATCGTTCCGACGTGCGGCAGTATGGCTTTAATAGCGGGGATGAGCCAGGCGGGCATGTTGGTTTCCTGTAGTTGGTTATAGACGCGCGTGCTGAAAGTGCATTCCACTTCACTTCACTTCACTTTACTTCACTTCACATCGTCAAGCGGCTATGGCCACCAGAATCGTATCTCGAATAATAAATTGTCCATGTTTCGGTCATACCCGCGTGGTGACAGGCAAATCATAATTACCCGGTTCGGGCATTGCGTGAACAGGCTGCTCATCGGCTTCCAGTTCATCGTCGAGCAGGCCGCTCGCGGTTTCCGGCGCGGCGATCTCATGGCCGAGGAATCCGCCGGATTGATGTTGCCACAACCGCGCGTAAGGTCCTTTGCGCGGCAACAGATCGTGATGCGAGCCCTGCTCGACGAGACGGCCCTGGTCGAGCACGATAAGACGGTC
>JANYCE010000133.1 GCA_025360445.1 Betaproteobacteria bacterium | reverse complement strand
CGGATTTAATCCCTCCATGGTGCTGGAATTGTCAGCGACCCCTCGCGTCGGCAGGCCGGGAGAGCATGGCGCCAACCTGTTGGTGGATGTGCGCGGCACTGATCTTGAACGGGCAGAAATGATCAAGCTGCCAATCAACGTGAATGCGCGGCCATGGAACGATTGGCAAAGCTGTCTTAAGGCCAGTGTTTCCAAACTCGAAGAACTGGGGCAGGAAGCTCACCTGCTTGAAGCCGATACTGCGCGCTATATCCGGCCCATCTTATTGGTGCAAGTGGAAAGAACGGGCGAAGATCAGCGCGACAGTGGATTTATTCACGCTGATGACGCGCGCAACCATCTTCTGCAACTGGGGTTTCATGCTGACGAGATCGCCATCAAGACAGCGGATAAAGATGAGTTGAAGCAAATTGAAAACCTGAACTTGCTGTCTCCCGCCAACCGCATCCGCGCGATTGTCACTAAACAAGCGCTGCAGGAGGGCTGGGATTGCCCATTCGCTTACGTGCTTTGCGCGCTCTCGGCCGGCCGCAACCCCTCCGCGCTAACGCAGTTAATCGGAAGAATTCTGCGACAACCCAATGTTGCAAAGACAGGCAGAAGTGCGCTCGATGAATGCTACGTCTATTGCCATGACATCCAAACGGGCGAAGTCATAAAAAACATCAAGTCCGGGCTCGAACAAGATGGGCTCGGCGATTTGGCGATTAATGTTAGATCAGACAGCGGGGATGTGGCGAGCAAGCATCTGCGTAGAGTCGAACGCAATCCGAAATTCAGAAAGTTACGAATATTTTTGCCGAGAGTAACCTGGAACGAAGGCCAACGTCGTCGTGAATTAGCCTATGAAAGCGATATTTTAGCGAGAGTTCCTTGGCTCACAATTGAACCCGCTGCGCTGGCGACGGACTGGGCTCCCGATACACCGCCAGTTGGACAGGCCCGGCTCAGATTAGGATTTGAAGTATTAGCCGGAGTGAGTCCGCTAGCGCCATCCGCAGAGAATGCGAGCCCGCTATTGCTCGACCGGGTGGCAATCGTGCGCGCCTTGATTGATCTGGTGCCGAACGCATGGGTGGTTTGGCAACTTGTCGAAGGAACTATCGACAAGCTGAAGAAAATCGGGTTCGCCGAAGAAGCTATTGCGCGATCCACCAACAGCTTGATCGAACGCCTCAGACGCGATCTTGAGCGAGAACGGGATCGACTGGCAGAACAAGCCTTCGCCGGAATGGTTAAATCCGGCGTGATCACACTTTCATTGCGCGCGGATGCGGCTGATTATGAGTTGCCATTGTCAATCGACGTAAACGTAGCGAATTCGCCGCGCCTCGCTCAGCGGCCGGACGGCACGGTTATCGAAAAAAATCTTTTCCAGCCGTGTTTCGACGCGATATTCGACAACCCGCTGGAGCTGAATATGGCCTGCTATCTCGACAGTCAGACCGCCCTAAGCTGGTGGCATCGGAATGTTGCAAAAACGCAATACGGCTTACAAGGATGGAAGCGCAACAAGGTAAATCCGGATTTTGTCTTAGCCAAGATGGAAAAAAACGGTGTTGCGAAAATGGTGGTGCTCGAAACTAAGGGTTTGCATCTGAAAAACGAGGACGCCGATTACAAGCAGGCGTTGCTGAGTCTATTGACCTCGATGTACGAAAATACAAGCGCAATTCAAGTTAACGAACTTGCGCCCGAAGGCGCTCGCGAGGAGAGCGTGGTTTGCGATCTGGTTTTCGACGATGCGCGGGCAGGAACGGTATCGAATCACTATTTTCAGAACTAAACACATACCGCACCAGCCGCAGCCTTTTACGAACTGCTGAAAATGGAATTACGATCCGCTGGTTCGCTCAGCGAAATCTCGTCCCGCCTTCAACCAGCCTTCTTCATATCGCCCGACTTCACGGCATCGGCCATTTTCACCGGTGGCGCGACGGGCACAATGCCGGTCATCAGCGAGCCGGGCACGGTCTCAATTAACTCATCGACGGTGAACATGCCGTCTTCGCCCTTGTGCAGGAACTTGTAGTCTTCACCGAAGTAGTAGGTGTTGATGCGGCCGCGCTCGACGTGAAAAACCTGGCCGTTGACGATGTCGGCCTGATCGGTACACAAGTAAGCGACCATCGGCGCTATGTATTCGGGGCCGCGATGCACGAGCGTTAATTCGTATTGCTCTTTGGTCATCAAGCCCGCCTCGAATTTGCGCCGGCGGTTTTCTTTCACCGTATCGGTCAAAGTCATACGGGTATCGGCCGCGGGGCAGATCGCGTTGGCGGTGATGCCGTTTTTGTAGGTTTCCTTGGCGATCGAGCGTGTCAAGGCGATGATGCCGGCCTTCGATGCGCTGTAATTGCATTGGCCGACCGAACCCTTGAACGCGTCGGATGCAAAGTTGACGATGCGCCCGAAGCCCGCCTGCCGCATGTATTTGATCGCGTGATGCGCGGTGTTCCAGTGCCCTTTTAAATGCACCATGACGACCGAGTCGAAATCGTCTTCCGACATATTCCAGATCATGCGCTCGCGCAAATTGCCGGCGACGTTGACGAGGATATCTATTTTTCCGAACTGCTCGATGCACTGATTGATCATCAGACCCGCTTTGAGATAGTCGGCCACCGAATCGTAATTGGCGACCGCTTTACCGCCCGCTTTTTTGATCTCGGCGACGACATCATCGGCGGGGCGCTCTTCGGTTTTTTCGCCGCCGCGTCCCACGCCCGGATCATTGACGACGACGCTTGCGCCCTGTTCGGCCAACAACAACGCGACCGCCCGCCCGATGCCGCGGCCGGCACCGGTAACCACTGCTGCTTTTCCTTTTAGATGCATGCTTGCTCTCCTTGATTAAGGGGGTGAATTACGTTCAATCTATTTTCAAGCCGATCGCACGCACTATCTTCGCGTATTTATCGACTTCCGCTTTGAAATAAACCGCCATCTGGTTCTACCGCGGCCTTCACTCAACTTTTGCGCGTCCAGCCGTCTAACGACGCCGGGCGACGTCCATGCTGCAATGGCCGCTCCGCAAGCAAACGCAATCGACAACTTTGCCAGGTCGGGCATTGAATATTTTTTCCTCGGAAGAGCGCCTGACGATGAACCGTCAGGCGCTCGCAATTCTGTCACAGAATGCACGCGTTGCAGGGCCGCGCGGTGCAATGTTTGATTGTAGAATTCCAGCGCCGGCTCAAATGATCATGCGAACGCCGGCGCCTTCACAAGCTGATTATAAATCCACCAGTCGGCCGCCCGCAGGAGGATCATCGAAGATGCACGAACCTTTCCCGGCCGGCCATTTCGCGGCCTCACTTTTGTTTGCAGCGGCAGCGTTGTGCGCCAATCGATCCGCGCGAAAATTTATTCGGACGACCTCAAAACTATGGAGCGATACGCGGGTGAAATTATTTAAGTATGGAAAATTTCAATGCTTGGCCTGCGGACAAAGCAAGTCGTCGTCGAGCGTTGGCTCGAAACAATAGACCTAAGGAAACAGTATGGACAAGTCAGTAGCCACACCTGAGGAAGCCATTGCCGATATTGAGGACGGCGCAACGATCGCCATCGCAGGCTTCAGCGTCGGCCACCGTTTTGCGACGAGCCTTATACTCGCGCTGCGTGACAAGGGCACGAAGAACCTTTGCCTTGTGTGCAACTCGCTTGGCGACCCGGGTGCGCAGCGCGGGCAGATTCTGGCTGAGAACAAGCAGGTCAAAAAACTAATTGCTGCGTTTTCGGTGCGCCCCGGCACGCCGACCGCGAGCGAAGACCAGATTATCGCGGGCGAGATGGAAGTCGAACTGGTGCCGCAGGGCATTCTGGTCGAGCGCTGCCGCGCGGGCGGCGCAGGCATCCCGGCGTTTTACTCGCCGACCGGCGTCGGCACTGATATCGCGAAAGGCAAAGAGATCCGCGAATTTGACGGCAAGCCGCATGTGCTCGAACACGCGATCAAAGTCGATTACGCATTCCTGCGCGGTTATCGCGCTGACCGCCTCGGCAACGTGCAGTTTCGCGGCGGCAGCCAGAACTTCAATCCGAGTTTTTCTAAAGCTGCGCGCGTTGCCATCGTCGAAGTCGATGAAATCGTCGAACCGGGCGTGATTCCGCCGGAGCTCATCGATCTGCCCGGCATCTTCGTGTCGCGCATTATTAAAACGACCCAAGTCATCGATGGCAAGGCGTGGCGCCGGCCCGAGCGGCGGCCGTCCGATCAACCGCGGCTTTACAACGGCAAGCCGGCGTTAACGCGTGCCGGTATCGCCAGGCGCGCCGCGGCCCTCGTCAAAGACGGCACCTATGTAAACCTTGGCGTCGGCATACCGACGATGGTTTCAAATTATTTGCAAAAGCGCGATGTGATTCTGCACGCCGAGAACGGCGTACTCGGCTATGGCGAAATGGTCACGGGAGACGATGTCGATCCGGATATCTACAACGCCGCCGGGCAGTTTGTATCGTTGAAACCCGGCGCGTCTTTTTTTGACAGCGTGACATCGTTCGAGATGGCGCGCGGCGGCCACCTCGACACGGTGATACTCGGCGCGTATGAAGTCGACCAGACGGGCAGCGTCGCCAACTGGAGCACTTCAGATGCGAAGCGCGGCGGGATCGGCGGTGCGATGGATCTACTGTCGGGACGCGGCGACTTGATTATCGTGATGGAACATTGCGACAGCAAAGGCAGGCCAAAACTAAAGCGCGCCTGCGCTTATCCGCTGACCGGCCGCGGCTGCGTGAGCTACGTCGTGACCGATTTAGCTCTGCTGCATTGGGTCGACGGGGGATTCGTGCTGGAGGAAGTCGCGCCCGGTTTTACCGCTCAGGAGGTCATGGCGCTGGGCCAGATGGAGATGACGCCGGCGGCGCAAATCAAGAATATGGAGTGATTACGTCTGTTGCGGGCAATGCCGTTTTTAGGCGAAGTGCAAACTGGCAACGCGCGCACGCTGCACCAGTGGTTTACTTGATTACCGGATATTTTGCGGTCGGACTGTCCCGAGTCAGCGCTTGTTTGCTGCTGCATCCCGCCGCCACAAGTATTGCCGCCAGTGAATTCCAATCAGCACAGTGAACACGATGCCGATGGCGCAATAAATTCCGGCGGTCCATGCATAACCAAGGCCGGCAATCAGCGGCCCCGAGATCAATAACCCGGGCATGTTGCCATTGATGGCCAGCATGCGAATGCCCATCACCCTGCCGCGTAACTGGGGCTCGGTGTTGCGCAATAACAGTGTCGCCATAGGCACCTGGCTCAGGCTTTGCGCGAAGCCGGCGAACACGAGCGCCACTATGCCTGCGGCCGGGGTCTGCATCTGCGAAAACACCAGCATTAATGCGTACCACACGACACTTGCAATCAGGATAATTCGCGCGGCGCGCACGGCACTGCCGTGGCGGCTCAGTATGATGGAGCCCATAAGCGCGCCGAACGCGGTGCCGGCGACCATGTAGCCCAGGACGGCCTGATTGCTGTGATAAATTTCTTTGACGACGTACGGCAGCAAGCCGTTCATCAGCGGAAACGCCGTCAAGTTAAGCAGGAACGCGAGACACATCACCGCTAACAAGAGCGGCGTGTTGCGCACATACGACAGCCCTTCTCTTAAATCGCGCCACGGCGAGGCGCGCGCAATGCCATTGCCGTGCGCGGCGCGGGCGGCGGCGACCTGACGGTTACCGCCAGCTTTCCAGGTGAGGATCAAACTGCCGCTGTATAGCGCTGCCACTACGGCATAAGCCGCGCCCATACCGAGCAGCGCAACGAGGCCGCCGCCGGTCAAAGCGCCTGCGATGCGCGCAGTATCTTGCGTCGTGCGCTGTATGCCCATGGCCGCCATGAGGTGCGCCCTCGGCATCGTCTCTCCAACCACGGCGGCACGCATGCCGATGTCCGATGGACGCACGAGACCGGTCAACCCCGCAATAATAAATACGTATACCGGGGTGACCAAGCCGGCGAACGTCAGCACCATCATCGTCGCTGCCAGCGTTACGTACACCGCGCGCATTGCGCACAGCAGATTGCGATGGCCGATGCGGTCGCCCATCACGCCGAACATCGGCCCTACCAAGGTGCCGGTGAACTGCAACGAGGCAAACAGCGCAAGCATCAGCACCGATTGCGTCTCGACCAGTATGTACCAGCCAAGAATCAGCGACTCCATTTCGAACGCCCATGAGGTCCCCATGTCGGCGGGCCACTGCAAACGAAAGCTGCGTGACCGGAAAGGCGCGAGGGCCGACGTCTCTGAAATTATGCCCACGGCGCGCCTGCGCCAGAATCTCCTCCGTACATCACTGCTCCATCGCGCCTTTTGTTGTGCCCATAGGATAACAGCGCGGCGCGGCGCGGTCGAAATGCACTAACATAGCGGGTTCGCGGGTACGGCCACTGCAGCCTTGAAAGAGCGGAGACAATGCACACGCGGGCGATAACGCAAACTGGATTGCTAGTGCTCGCGATGAATATCGGTTGCGCCATCGATGCGGCCGCGCAAGCGTTTCCAAACAAACCGATTCGGTTGATCGTGCCTTACCCGCCTGGGGGCGCGAACGACAACCTGGCGCGCCCGCTGGTGCAGAAGCTCACCGAGTCGCTCGGCGTGCAGGTGCTGCTCGAAAATCGCGGCGGCGGCGGTGCAACCATCGGGGCGGACCTCGTCGCGAAAGCATCGCCCGACGGCTACACGATACTTTTCTGCTCGACTGCGACGCATGCCACGAGTCCGCAATTGATCAGCCGCGTACCCTATGATCCGTTCAAGGATTTCGAGCCGGTCGTGTTGCTCGTCACTTCACCCGTCCTCGCTGCGGCAAGCAACAGTCTTGGGATCACCAACATCAAAGATCTCGTTGCCGCAGCCAAAGCAAATCCGGGCAAGCTCTCGTACGGTTCCGGCGGCGTCGGTTCGGTTTCGCATTTATCGGTTGAGATATTTAAATCGATGGCGGGCATTGACGTGCTGCATGTGCCGTACAAGGGCGGCGGCGATTTTCAGGCCGACATGATCGCGGGACGCATCGATCTCCAATTCAACAGCGCGCCAACGGTTGCGCCGTATGTGAAGGCGGGTCGGATGAAAGCACTCGCACTCGCGCGTTCCGCACGCTGGCCCGAACTCGCCGACGTGCTCACATTCGCTGAGGCGGGCTGGCCGCAATATCAACCGAACGGTTGGTATGGATTATGTGTGCCGGCCAAGACGCCGCGGGCGATCATCGAGCGGCTCAACTCGGAAGCGCTGAAAGTCGTCGCGTCCGCCTTCTACCGGGAACGCCTGATGGCACTGGTCGCCGATCCGGCGGGCAGCACACCGGCAGAATTCGCAGCGTATATCCGCAACGAATATGACAAGTACGGCAAGGTCATCAAGGCGACGGGCGCGCGTGCCGATTAAACAGCCAACGATGAAGCCACTGCGCATCGCTATAGCAGGCGCGCTGATGATGATCGCCTGCTCCGCGTTCGCGGCAGAATGGCCAAGCCGTCCGATCGTCGTGCTCGATGGCTTTGCGCCGGGCGGCGGCACCGACGTATTAATGCGCGTGATGGCGGTCGAAATGACCAGGACGTTCGGGCAGCCGGTGGTGGTTGAAAACCGCTCGGGGGCAAGCGGTCATATCGCGGCGGAAACCATTGCGCGCGCGGCTCCCGATGGGCAGATGATCCTGATTCACACCGCGAGCATGATCACGAGCCGGCCGCTATACGCAAAGCTTGGCTACGATGTCGGGCGCGACTTGGCACCCGTCACGCAGATTGTGCGCATACCGAACGTGCTGGTCGTGCCGCCCGCGCTGCCGGTCAAAAACATTCGAGAATTTCTGGCGCTCGCCAAGCAGCGGCCCGGCGAACTCGTGTTCGCGTCGACGGGTTTAGGTTCTATTTCGCATGTCGTCGGCGAGCTTTTTCAGCAAGTCGCCGGCATCCGCAGCATTCACGTGCCGTACCGGGGCGCCGCACCGGCGACGATCGCATTGGTTTCAGGCGAAGCGGCTTACGCGTTTATCGTGCCGCTGGTCGTGCGTCCGCATGTCGAGTCAGGCAAGCTGCGCGCGCTGGCCGTGTCAACGATCAAGCGCACGCCAGTGTTCCCCGACGCGCCCACGCTCGATGAAGCCGGAATCAAGGGCATTGATATCCCGCATTGGTACGGAATTTGGGCGCCGCCAAAAACATCGCCTGCGATCATCGACGCACTGTATCGCGAGTACGTACGCGTGATGGCGCTGCCGGCTATACGCGAGCGGTTCCAGCGGGAAGGCGCCGAAGCCGTCGGTAGCACGCCCGCCGAGTTTGCGGTTTTTGTGCAAAGTGAAGTGACACGCTGGACCGAGGTCGCACGCAAGGCGGGGCTTAAACCGGAATCGTAGCGCCAGCGCCCGGAGATCAGACTTGGGAATTGCTGACGACGTAGCGCAAAAACCCGCTGTGCGGCGTGTATTTATCATAAAGCCCGCGCGCGCGATAATTATTTTCTCTGGTGTTCCAATAGATACGCGACCAACCCTGCGTCTTCATTTCGGCCATCAGCCAGTCGATTAGTTGTTTGCCTACGCCACCCGCACGCATTTTCGGATCGACGAATAAATCCTGTAAGTAGCATATCGGTGTCAACGTCGACGTGTTTTCGTGAATGATGTAATTGGCAATGCCGATTACGCCATCGCCGGCGCGTTCAGCGACGATGCCATGCACCGGGGAGCCCGCATCCATCAGGCGCCGCCACGTATAGTCGCTGACTTTCGGCGCCGGTTCGCGCTCATAAAAAAGACAATACCCATCCCACAGTTGGCGCCAGCGCGACTCATCGCGGGTTTCGATCTTGCGTATATCGGCGGTCATCGCTTTCCCCTTAAAACCAACGTTGCCTGATACGCACCCGGCACTTGGCGCAGGCGCCCTGCCTGCGACGGAGTGAATGCGCGAGGAGCGCCCAAGCTACCCTTATCACTCAACGGTCATGCCGGTCGCAGTTACGATCTTCCCCCACTTTTCCACTTCGAGTTTAACGAACGGCGTGAATTCATCGGTGTTCAGTGGTGAGGGCTCGGCGCCCTGCGCGTTCAGCTTGTCGCGCACCTCCGCCGAGCGCACGATGCGAATTGCCTCGACGCTCAAGCGGTCCACCACCGCGCGCGGCGTGCCGGCGGGCGCAAACAATCCCAACCAGTTGATCATTTCATAGCCGGGAAGGCCCGATTCCGCGATCGTCGGCAACTCGGGCAGCAACGTCGAGCGCTGACTGCCGGTGATCGCGATACCGCGCAAGCGGCCGGTTTTCATTTGCGGCGAAACGGACGCGGCAGTGGCGAACGTCACCGGCACCTGGCCTGCGACCACGTCGATAAGCGCCGGACCGCCGCCTTTATATGGCACGTGCACGAACTTGACGTGGCCAAGAAATTCAAAAAGTACCGCGGCAATGTGCGTTGAGGTGCCAGCGCCGGCGGATGCATACATGATCTGCCCGGGCCGCGATTTGGCCAGCGTCATCAACTCCTTTACCGATTTCGCCGGAAAGGAAGGATGTACAGCGAGGATGTTTGGCGCATCCGAAAGCCGCGCGATCGGTTGAAAATCTTTGATGACGTTATACGGCAGCTTGCGATACAGCGTCTGGTTGATCGCATGCGTGCCGACGCTGCCTATCGTCAGCGTATAGCCGTCAGGCGCTGCGCGCGCCGCAATCTCAGTACCGACGACGCCGCCCGCGCCGCTGCGATTATCGACGACGACCTGCTGGCCGAGTGCCAATGTGAGCGGCCCAGCCAACAACCGCGCCGTTAGATCGATATAGCCGCCGGGAGAGAAGCCAATTACGATTCGCACGGGCTTGATCGGATAAACGTCGGCGGCGGTCGAATGGCTGGCGTGCATGCCGCCCATGAGCATGAGGGTCACTGCATAGCGATATAAGGGCCGCAACATCACTGCCCCGCTGCCCGGACTTCCAACAGTTGCGTGAGTGCGTTCGAGTTGTCGAGTCGATCTAGTTTCGAAACTGTGTCAACAATGCGCCGGGCGATTGACGCCGACACGGTCTTGTCCGCGAGGTCCGTGAATTTTTCTTCGATCTCAGCGGCGGCCATTGGATCTTCATGGCTGCCTTTGCGGAACAGCACCTGCGCTTCATGGCGTACCCCGTTGCGGCAGACGACTACCGCGCGGCACGCGACGCGGTGTTTGCCGCCGCCAGCGTCGAAGGCAGGCTCGAGCTCAACTTTCACACGCCGCACAAAATCGAAAATTATCGGATCGCGCATTTTGCCTTCAGTGAACTGCGCGACAGTCGCACATCGCTCGAGAGCCATCACTGCCATGCCGTAGCGTAGATTCATTTGCGCGGCGAGCACGCCCTGCACTTTCGCCGGGTCATACTCCCAGCCACAGTGATGCAACGTGTTGGTACTGACGTGCGCGGTCACGCTTTCGATATCGCCTGCCGAGAGTTGGTGCCGGCGCATTATTTCGTCGAGCGCGGCCATTGCAGTGATGCTGCCGTTCGAGGCGGGCGCAGGCTTGAATCCGACCTTCAGGATTTCCCACCGCGCGCCGAGATCCGCGGTCAGCGCTGCATGCGGGCAGTCACCGACGAGCGAACTTAAAAAGCCGCCGTATTGCGCTTCGAGAACATCCGGGATGCCCGTATAACCAAGCCGCGCGAGCTTCGCTGCGTAGACGCCGCTTTGCGCAGCGCGGCCCGAATGAAAGCCCTTGGCCATCGCGCCTTCCTGCACAGCCATCAAACCCGCGGCCTGCGAGCCGGCCAGGCCCAGTGCATGTTGAGTTTGCTTTGCATCTAGCTGCAACAGACGCGCCGCAGTGGCCGCCGCGACGAATACGCCAGTCGTGCCCTGATTGTGAAACCCGCGCGCGAACATGCCGCCTTTGGCCGTCAGCCCTACGCGCAAGCCGACTTCGTAACCGGCGACGATGGCCGCGATCAGCTCGCGTCCGCTTAAACCGCCGTGCGCCTCGGCCAGTGCCAATGCAGCGGGCACTGCAAGCGAACCCGGATGCAGCGTTGCCTCGATGTGAATTTCATCGAGTTGAAATGCATGCGCAGACGCCGCGTTGATCAGGGCGGCATTTGAAGCCGACGTGCGCAGCGGAAGGCCGAATACTGCCGACTGGCCGCCGCAGTTTTCGTCCGCAACCAGGGCTGCGAGCTTGCCCACCGAAGTCAGCGTCGCCCCGAACAAGCAGCACCCGAGCGTATCGAGTACGCAGGTGCGCGCCATGGCAACGACTTCTGACGGTAAGTCCTCGAACCGCAGCGCCGATGAAAACGCCGCAAGCTCGCGCGTCGCCTCGTTAGCCAGCGTATGAGGGTTTTTATTATCACTCGGGTTCAACGCCAATCACTCCTCTTTTAGTCACGCGAATTTTTTGAATAACTGCGTGCTTACACGCCGCCGCGCTGATCAAACGACGCTGATCGCCGCCGATTCTGTAAACGTAAAACCGTTGTCGCCGGTCCATGTGAACTGGAGCGTGCCACTTTCTGCGATGACTACCGCAAAGGCCAGATAAGGGTTCGCAGAGATCGCAGGATGAAATACCGCGCGGCAGACTTCGGCGCCGTTGTACGTGCACGTGAAGCCGGTGATGATGTCGCGCGGCAACGGCTTGCCGAGATAATCGCGGCGATAGCCGGTCTCCATCGCGTGGCTGATCAGGGTCCTGATCTCGATGATCTGGCCGCGCTGCGCGGTCTTCGGCGCTTCGATGCGCGCGACGGCCACGCTAAGAGTGCCTAACAAGATTAAACACTCTAAAGTTCCTCGAGGCAGGCGGCGGTCGTCACCACGACATGCACGCTCTCGGACCAGAACGAGCCATCGCTCATTTGCGCAATTGCAACGACGGTCTCGCTGTCGGCGAGGCGCACACGCGTGCTTAAGCTCGCCCGGCCCGCGCGCGGACCCAGGAAAAAACTGAGCACTTCCGGCAGCGGATTTTTATCGGTGAAGACGTGAATGGCTTTGACGTGATCGGCTTCGGTCATCGGACTGTCGACGGTAACGCTGAGCGGCACGAGGTGGCCGTTTTCGACCAGCGGCGGCAAGTTAAGCCTGACTCTACCGGGGTTGACCTTCGACTGGCCGACCAGCCGCGCGATGACCTGCGGCATATTGTTGGGCTGCGTTCGATTCATCTGCGCCGCCGCGGTCAGCGGTAATGCCGTGACTACGGCGAGCCCGCCCGCGGCGGCCAAAAAGCGGCGGCGCGATCCGCGTGTCATTCGATCCCGCAACGCAAAACCTCCAACAGTTAAACCGCGAGTGATTGCCGCAGAGCGACTGCGGCAATTCATGCTCAGACCATCGTGATGCCGTGGTTCTTCAGCGGAAAAGTCCGCATGCGCTTGCCGGTCGCCGCGAAAAATGCGTTGAGCACCGCCGGCGCCGCCACGCAGATTGTCGGCTCGCCCACGCCGCCCCAAAATCCGCCCGACGGCATGATGATGGATTCGACTTTGGGCATCTGCGCGATGCGCATCGAATCGAATGTGTTGAAGTTCGTCTGCTCGATGCGGCCGTTTTTGACCGTGCACTCCTGGTTGAATACGGCGGACAACCCATACACAAACGAACCCGCAATCTGGCGTTCGATCTGCGCAGGATTCACCGCATACCCCGGATCGGTCGCGCAGATGATGCGATGCACTTTCACCTTATTGCCGCCGGTCACCGAAACTTCCGCGCAGG
>JANYCE010000270.1 GCA_025360445.1 Betaproteobacteria bacterium | reverse complement strand
ACGTGCTGCTGACGGCGGGCGCGCTGACGCTGAACAACGACGTGACGACGAACACCACCGGTAACGTGTATCTGACGGCGGCTGCCGGTATTAGTGAAGCGGGGGCGGCGAAGATCACGACGGGCACGCTGGGAATGAACGCCGGTGCTGCCGTGGTTGTAAACAATGCCAACAACAATGTCGTAACGCTGGGTGCAACAACCACTGCTGGCGGTATACAGTATCAGGACACCAATGTGCTTCAGCTTGGCAGTATTGGACCGACCGGGAATTTCGCTGGTACTGGTGCAGGTGTGGCGATATCGACGGCGGGTGGAACGGTCGATATCAAGAATGGCGCTGCCACGTTAACTGTGAACAACGATATCGCTGCTGGTGCCGGCGCCGGCGATGTGTTGCTGGTAACAGGTGCCAATATCAACCAAGCCGGCGGCAAGATTGTCGCTAATAATTTTGGCATGCGTGCCGTGAGCGGCATCAACGTTAATTCGGCGACCAATGACGTGGTTACGCTTGCGGCCAACAATAGCGGTGCAGGTACGATCGTCTATCAGGATTCGAATGCAGTAACCGTGGGTCAAATAGCAGCATCCGGGAATTTCCCGCTGACTACCGGAATCTCCACGGCCGGCGCTGCACCGAACAGCATCACGCTGTTGGCCGGCGGATTGCTGACGGCAAACCAGGCTGTGAACGCAGGTCTTAGCACCGTGTCGCTGACGGGCGCAAGCGTAACCAACGCATCTACGGTCACTGGCGGTGGCGGCATTACGGTGAGCGCGACGACCGCGAATGCAGGCATGTTCGATAACAGCGCCGGCACATTGACAAATGGAGGCGGCGCTACCGCTACTGCGATTAACCTGACCGCGGATAAGATGAAGCTTGCGGGCGGTGCGATCACGGCGGGTGCCGGCGCGGTTAATATCAATACGACAACGCTCACGAACGCCATCGATCTGGGCAGAGCTACGGATGCAACGGCCAGCACTCTCGAGCTGTCGGGAACAGAGCTAAATACCATCACGACGACGGGTGCGCTGACGATCGGCAGCCTTGCTCACACCGGCGTAATGACTGTTGTAGCTGGATTCCCGGTCACGATTAACGCGCCTGTCGCAGGACTGGTGTTGCTTCAGAACGGCGGCAATATCGTGGTCAACGACACTATTAGCGCGCCAGTTCTCAACATGGATACGCCGGCTTCAATTGCCGGCGGAACCCCGAGCGGGCTCATCAGCGCGACGTCTTACACGATTATTCAGTCGGGCGGAATAGGGACGCTTTTAACCCCGTTAAAAACTAATGTCACGAATCTAACCGTGGCCAACAGCGGCAGCGGCGACGTCAATATTAACAATGCGAAGACCGTGACTTTGGTAGGGCAGTACAGCAACTCAGTTCTCGGTGGAGAATTGAGACTTTCAACGACCAACGGCTCAATCAACACGGGCACCGCGGCGGTGACCAGCAACAACGGTCGCATCGCATTAATCGCGAACGATACCGGGGTCGGCGGCGGCGCGAATGTTACGGTCGGAGCCGGCGGAACGTTTTGCAGCAACTTCAATGGCGTCGTCTGCACCGGTGTGGCAGGCGGCCCGATCATGCTTTATGCGGCAGATAACGTGACGACCAACGGCACCGTGCAGTCAGGCGGCGGATTGGTCAGGGTCATCGCAGGTACCGCATCGGGTATAAATTCGGCGGATCCGAGTTTTACCGGGACAAATCCACGAGCGCCGACCGAGACGGTTCAGGATGATAACGGGCTCATTACCTTCAATGCACCGTTAAACGCGGCTGCCGGCGGAGTCATATTGGTGTCCGCGACAACGAACGGAACCAACATCATCCCCGGTATTACACAAGGCGTGAACGGCGCAATCACGACCAGCAACCTGACTGCCGTTACGCTGCATGGATTGGGCGGCCAGGGCGGCGGTGGCGCGTCGATTATTCTGAATACTGCGGTGCCGCCGAACACCTCCGGTGCGATCAGCCTTTTTGCGTGCCCGGAAAAAGGTTGCCCGGATTCGGGAGCGATTCCGTCGAAGCCGTTTAATACCGCACCCTTCATCGTAAACACCGGTTCGCTAAACCCGGTTACTCCGTTGACTGATCCGAACAATCGTAATTACGCTGACGGTCCGTTGTTCTACACGGATACCGGGGGCACCAACGTATCAGGCGTCGGCACGGTTAACGACTTTACGTTCTTTACGCCCGGCAATGTCAATATCACCGGTCCCGGACTCGCTGCCCGCAACCTGACGCTGCAGGCGCAGGGCACCATAACTTTTGTTGGCTTCACCGGGATTTCGAATCTGGCGATTAACGGCGGCAATTCGGGCGGGTCGCTAAACTTCGTAGCGGGTTCAGTTGTACCGGCAAGCGGTAATATCGACTACAGCCCATTGGGTGGGGGTACCATCGGCAGCGCAGGCGCCCCGTTCAATCATTCGCTGACATTTACCGCCACCGGCAATGTCAATCTCGCCGGCGGCATATACATGGGGGCGGGGACCAATTTCTCGATCGCCGCCAATACGCCTGTCTCAATGAACAACGGGGCGGTTACGCCGGGTGCCAGCGGCACCGGCGACATCGTGCTTGCCGGTAATTACGATGTACATACGCTGGGAGATGCGACGTTCAGCGGCCGTAACTTCACCATCTGCGGCGTTGGGGGCGCGGGCGTATGTGCGGTTTCCAGCCCCAATCAAATTCCCATCGGTGAAAATCTGTTCGCCGGTGGAAACCTCAATCTCAACATGACCGGCGATGTTAGTGTGACCGCCGGCACTGCGAATGCCTCTTCGGCGAGCGCCGCGCTAATTAATGCTGCCAATGTCAATATCGGCGGTACCGTTCAAAACCTTACCCTGACTGCCGGCAATGACGGCGGGCTTAATAAGGCAGCCGATGCGAAGATCCAGGCGGGTAATAATTTAACCGCCGCACTGACGGGCAATCTTTTGATGACGGGCGGGACAGCAGCGGGAAGCGGCACCTCCAATACCGCGATTTCATCCGGCAATAATCTGAGCATTGCGATGACTGGCGGAAGCATAACAATGACAGGCGTTGCTAACGGCACTACAGCAATCAATGGCGGCAACGTGACACTTGGCTCTATTTCCGATTTGACCCTGACGAGCGGAACAAACGCCGGGCAATCAGGTGACGCGACAATACAGGCCACCAATAATCTCGACATTGGCATGACAGGCAATCTCGTCATGAATTCGGGGGCGAACAGCGCTACGAAAATTGCCGGCGCCAATGTTAACTTAGGCGCATTGTCCAACCTGACGTTGACGTCCGGCAGCAGCACCGGCCAATCAGCGGATGCAGAAATCCAGGCAACGAATAATCTAAACGTTTCACTGTCCGGCGACTTAACCCTTGACGCGTCCAGCATCGGGTCTGCAAACAGCAGCGCAGTCATGAGGGCAACTAACGTAAATATAGGATCAACGAACGCGCGTGCAAACGGCATCATCCTCAAAGGTGGAACCAGCCTCGTCACCGGCGCGACACCGCAGGTTTTACACGCTGACGCAAGAATAAGCGCAACGGGGAATCTCGGCGTTTATCTGGGCACTGGCGGGTTGACCATGACCGGCGGCACAGCCTCCGTCCTCGCGGGCGCGTCGACCAGTGCACAGGCGACGGCGGCAGTCGGGCTCAAAGGCAGTAGTGTGACGCTGGACGTGAGTAACTTCGGCAACGTGCTGATGACCGGTGGCACCAGCGTCGCACAGACCGGACTCTCTGCTACGACCCTCGACCTGAGCGCCGATACGAGTGCCTCAATTATTTCCTTCAATTCGTTCAGCCCGAACATCGCAGGGTCTTTGGTCATGACCGGAGGCAGCGCGACCGCTGGCCCCGCCTCGGCTCACGCATCCTCCGCTGCGCTAATCGATGGCGGAACGGATTTACGCTTGAGAGCTGGCACGGCGCTGACACTGACGGCCGGCACGGCGATTGCGAATGGCGGCGGCGGGGATTGCAAATCGGGCGGCGGTGCCTGTGCCAACGTGTCAGCACTCCTGTCGTCAAGGTCAGGCAAAGACATCGTGATTGCAACCGGCGACCTTAATTTCACAGGCGGGTCAGCAACCGCGAATGGCGGGTCGGCGACAAGTACGGCATTTGCCGGCACTGATGCGGGGTCGGCAGCGGGGACGCTCGCCACGCTTGCGACGATCAACGCGCTCGCCGGTCGTCTGACTTTGACCGGCGGGCCTCAAGGCGGCAGCGGCAATGTAAATTCGGATGCCGCTATTCTGTCGGTGGGCGGCATCAAGATCACCGGCCATGGCTCAGGCAGCTTTCGTGGCTTGACGATAAACGGGTCAGCGGGTTCAGGGTTATTTCAGAATGTATTGAGTACGGGAACGATCATACGTCTTGATGGAAGTTCGCCGCCGGTCGAGGTTTTTGGCGGAGTGTCGCTGTGTCCGTTGGCAGTGGGGGCTTGTTCGGGCGGCACATATGGCAGCGGTTTCCTTCTTTCCGGCGCCCCACCCTCTAATCTGGATCCGCTGCTGGCAGGCCTTTTTGCCTCGCTGGATCAGGGCAAAACGAACCGATTCGCCGGCTTCTCAGACGATAAAAACCTGGGCTCGCGAAATGCGCCCGACAAAAACTATTGCAAGTAGCGCTTTCGCAGGCCGCATCATCCGCGCTGAACGCTGATAGGGTAAAATTTATCCGCGGCTGGTGACAATTCCCGACAATAACCAGAGGAAAGCCTGGTGAATTTCCAAATCCTTAAGACGGTTCCATTGTTTTCATCCTTATCGGACGAGCAACTGCGAGTTTTGCAGCCGTGTCTGCAGCAGCGCAGTTATCCCCGCAACTCTTTCATACTTCGCGCGGGTGAAAATACCGATGCGCTCTATATCATCCTCACGGGGCGCGTGAAAATTCTCATTCCAGACGAGCAAGGCCGGGAAGTTATTCTTGCCATCATGGGGGCGAACGACTTCTTCGGCGAAATGGGCCTGCTCGATGATCAGCCCCGTTCCGCCAGTGTTGAGACGCTCGAGGCTTGCCAGATGTTGAGGTTTTCAAAGTCCGGTTTTACCGCCTGCCTTAAAGATAACTTCGAACTCGCGATGATCATCATACGAAATCTGGTCAAGCGTTTGCGCGAGGCGGATCGGAAGATCGAGAGCCTCGCATTGATTGACGTCTACGGGCGTGTGGCCCGACTGTTACTTGATCAGGCCGAAGAAATCGACGGCGTCTGGATTGTCCGAAGCGCCCCGCCCAAGCAGGAGATTGCCCGGATGATCGGGGCGTCCCGCGAAATGGTCAGCCGGGTTGTTAAAGACTTGCAGTTGCGCGGCTACATTCGCGCCGAAAAAAGGAAAGTTTTTTTACTGGACAAAATATCGATGGCGAAGCGCGCGTCAAGCGGCTGAGTCCGGCCGATGTACCCCCCCGCCATGCAACGCCCTAAATTTCGGCAGCCGATTGCCGAAATTAAGCGTTTGAATATGCTCTGCCTTCAAAAATAAGATGCCGTGAGACCTATGTCACACGCGCATATGACTTTGGCGCGCACTATGTCACCAATTCTAAATTCAATTCTAGGCACAGGTTTTGCGGGTTCGTTTTACGGTTAACAGGCCGATCGAAGGCTCTCAGTCCAGCGACGTATTGGGCTTAACGCAAGAGCGGGAGACAAAAAATGTTTGAAATTAAATCTTATCTGGCAGGAGCAAGCTGCATTCTCATGGGCGTTCTCAGCACGGCGGTCTTCGCTGCCAGCGCAGGACAAGTGCAGCACCTGAGCGGGACACTGTCTGTGCAGCGCGCCGACGGCTCGATACGTATCCTGTCCCAAAAGTCGGAAGTCAACCCGGGGGAAGTCCTGACGACACAGAAAGACAGCTACGCGCAAATTAATTTTTCAGACGGTAGTTCGATGACCATGCGTCCGAATACTCAAATGAAGCTTGAGTCATACCAGTTCGTCCAGGACAAGCCGCAGGAAGATACCGCGTTTTTCCGACTGATTAAAGGCGGCCTTCGCACGGTAACCGGTTTGGTGGGAAAACGCGGTAATCAGGATGCATACCGCATCGGCACCAGCACTGCGACGATCGGGATTCGCGGCTCAGCAGGCGAGACGCTTGATTGCACGCAAGGATGCGACGGGGTGGTTCCGGGCGGCGAGAAAGCGGATAAGGCGGTGTATCACAATACGCTAACGGGCAGCTACATCATGACCAGTGATGATGGGACGGTCGTCATTGGCGAAGGTCAATTTGCTTTGCACAAAAAGGGCCAGGCGCCGCAGATATTGAAAGACGATCCTGGATTTAAGTTGAACGAGTTGCCATTTGTTATCGGCCAGAATTTCAACAAATCAAACGCGGAAAACTGTCTCGTCAGATAAACATTTTTAAGTTCAAAAAACCCCGCCAGTGCGGGGTTTTTTTTGTGAATGTGCCTTCTTCTTCGCGGGAATTCCTTCAGCGATGTGCGAGACAAAAGTCAAGGAAAACGCATCTCAACCGACGCATACGCGAGTATCTCTTAACGCTTTGTCTCCAGCAGCAAGCCGATGGTCGGCGCGCGACCCACGTACCCTTTGGCGCTATAATCTTTTCACTTTGAATGCGAACGATTGATCATGTGGCGAAGCGAGAGGGTGGCGGCAGGACGCCCTGTAGAAAGCGCGCTCCCGCCTAAAATTGCGGCACTCCTGAGAGAGTCCTGGTGGCTCGCAGTGACTGCTTTAGCTCTTTACCTGACTTTAATCCTGTGCACTTTCGATAAGGCCGATCCGGGGTGGTCGCATAGCGCCAGCGTCGAGCAAATACGAAACTCGGGCGGACATGTAGGCGCCTGGCTCTCGGATATTTTGCTGTTCGTATTCGGCTTGTCAGCGTGGTGGTGGGTGGTTCTCTGCGCATTCGTGGTGCGCTGGAGCTTCAGGCGCATCGAGGATTTGACCCTGGTCGATCGCGGTTCATACGCGGTGGCTGGCGCTGGATTTGCCGTCCTGCTGATCGCGAGCGCGAGTATGGAATCGTTGCGCTTCTACAGCATGAATGTTTCTTTACCACTTGCGCCGGGGGGCATGCTGGGTGCAGGCCTTAGTGGAATGCTGACAGGCGCCATTGGATTTACGGGGGCAACGCTGGTATTGCTTGTGATGATGGCAATAGGATTGAGCCTGTTCACCGGTATATCGTGGATCGCATTTCTCGAAGAGCTTGGCGCCGGAATTGAAAGCACCGGTCATTTTTTGAAGGAATGGTGGGCGGCCTGGCAGGACCGCCGGGCGGGCGCGGTTGCCGTCATTCGACGCACGGGAATCGTGGAAGAAAGCAAAAAGAAACTTGAGATTCACGAGCCCGTTCGCATAGAACCCGCCAGAGTAGATATCCCTAAGTCGCCGCGCGTTGAGCGCGAGAAGCAGGTGCCGCTTTTCGAGAATTTGCCAGATTCGCCGCTGCCCCCGTTGCAGTTACTCGATCAGGCTGAAAAAGTGCTCGCGGTCGTCAGCGCTGAAACGCTTGCATTCACCTCGCGCCTGATCGAGAAAAAACTTCTCGATTTCGGAGTCGAAGTAAAGGTGATTGCCGCTTATCCGGGCCCGGTGATTACACGCTATGAGATAGAGCCGGCAGTGGGCGTCAAGGGAAGCCAGATTATCAACCTGGTCAAAGATCTGGCTCGCGCACTGTCAGTGATCAGCATACGTGTAGTGGAGACCATACCCGGCAAGAGCTGCATGGGACTCGAAATCCCAAATCCGGAGCGCCAGATGGTGCGGCTGTCCGAGATTGTCAGTTCGCAGATTTACGCGGACATGCATTCGCCGCTAACGATGGCGCTCGGTAAGGATATCGCCGGCAATCCGGTCGTCGCTGATCTCGCTCGCATGCCGCATTTACTGGTTGCAGGCACGACGGGTTCTGGCAAATCCGTTGGCATCAATGCGATGATTCTAAGCCTGCTCTACAAGGCCCCGCCCGCGCAGTGCCGATTGATCCTCGTCGATCCGAAAATGCTGGAGCTTTCTGTCTATGAGGGAATTCCACATCTGTTAGCGCCTGTGGTGACGGATATGCGCCAGGCAGCTAATGCGCTTAACTGGTGTGTGGCTGAAATGGAACGACGGTATCGTCGAATGTCCGGACTAGGAGTGCGCAATATAGCGGGATTTAATCAGAAAATTCGCGAAGCCGCGAAAGCCGGGAAACCGATTCCGAATCCCCTAACCTCCACGCCGGAGGCCCCGGACCCGCTGCTTGAGATGGCGCTCATCGTCGTCGTCATCGATGAGCTCGCGGATTTAATGATGGTAGTCGGCAAAAAAGTTGAAGTGCTTATTGCAAGGTTGGCGCAAAAGGCGCGGGCCGCAGGTATTCATTTGATTCTCGCCACGCAGCGTCCCTCAGTTGACGTGATTACAGGGTTGATCAAGGCGAATATCCCCACGCGCATAGCTTTTCAGGTTTCCGCCCGCGTGGACTCGCGAACTATTCTCGACCAGATGGGCGCCGAAGCATTGCTCGGGCAGGGAGACATGTTGTATTTGCCGCCCGGCACTGGATTTCCGCAGCGTGTCCATGGCGCGTATGTCGCAGATCAGGAAGTTCACCGCGTCGTCGACTATCTGAAGAAACTCGCGAAGCCGCAATATGTCGACGGCGTATTGGAAGAGCCGGAATCAGACACTGAAGGTGCATTGGCGATCGACGGCGAAGCAAACGCTGAAGCGGATCCTCTTTACGATCAGGCGGTAGAAATCGTACTGAAAACGCGCCGGGCGTCGATCTCATTGGTGCAGCGGCATTTGCGCATTGGCTACAATCGCGCGGCTCGCTTGATCGAGCAGATGGAGCGGGCGGGCATGGTGTCAGCGATGCAATCCAATGGTAATCGCGAAGTTCTGGCCCCTGCCGCGATAACGGAATAATTAAGGCAAGGCGCTGAATTTAAGGTGCTGAGCGCTGTCCCATCACCAGGATGATATGAAACAAATGCAAAACATGCTGATGCGAATAATTGTGGCTTTGACGTTCGCGGGAAGCAGCGCTTTTGTGCATGCGGCCAGCATCGACATGCTCAAAAATTTGCTGCAACAAACAAATTCAGGCAAAGCGCGATTCGCGCAGATCGTGGTCGACAAAAACCTCAAGGAACTACAAAAGGCCACGGGCACGATGCAATTTGTGCGTCCCGGCCGATTCCGTTGGGAATATGACAAACCATATGAGCAGACCATCGTGGGTGATGGCGCCAAATTGTGGATCTATGATAAAGATCTCAATCAGGTGACGGTCAGAAAGCTCGACAAGGCACTTGGCGGCAGCCCCGCCGCATTGCTTGCGGGCAGCAATGAAATTGAAAAAGCGTATGACCTCACCAATCTTGGATCGCAGGAGGGCCTGGACTGGCTTGAAGCGGTGCCGAAGTCCAAGGACACCAGCTTTGAACGCGTGCGCCTCGGGTTCGGCAAGTCCGGATTAGAGGCGATGGAACTGCGCGATCAGTTCGCCCAGACCACGGTAATTAAATTTGCCAATGTCGAGCGCAACCCAAAAATTGCGCCGGACGTCTTCAAATTTACGCCGCCCAAGGGCGCCGACGTCATCACCGATTAAGTTCATCCCACCCCGGCTAGCCGTGAACGATCTTTTCGCCAGGAACGAGCCGGCCGCCCCGCTGGCCGAAAGGCTGCGCCCGCGCAGCCTCGATGAAGTCGTCGGCCAAGCGCATTTGCTGGGCCCGGGCAAGCCGCTGAGGCTCGCATTCGACACAGGCAAGATGCATTCGATGATCTTGTGGGGACCGCCAGGCGTCGGCAAGACCACGCTGGCACGTCTAATGGCACAGGCGTTTAATGCGGAGTTCATCGCAATTTCAGCCGTGCTTACCGGTGTTAAAGATATACGCGAAGCTGTTCAGCGCGCCGAGCTTGCGCTTCAGCAGAGCGGCCGGCATACAATATTGTTTGTCGATGAAGTTCACCGCTTTAACAAATCTCAGCAGGACGCGTTTTTGCCGTTTGTAGAGCAGGGCCTGCTGACGTTCATTGGCGCGACTACCGAGAACCCATCGTTCGAAGTCAACAGCGCATTGCTTTCACGCGCAGCAGTTTATGTTCTGCAGCCGCTGTCTGAATCTGACCTTGCGTCACTGCTAATGCGCGCCTTGCTCCAATGCAGCACACCGCTCGAATTAAGCGATGCGGCGCGCGAATTAATTGTGGGTTATGCCGACGGCGATGCGCGGCGGCTGCTGAACATGGTGGAGCAAATCGACACGGCGGCGAGCGCAGCCGGCAGCAATCACGTCGACGAGACGCTGGTTCGCGACGCGCTAACGCAAAGCCTCAAGCGATTCGATAAAGGCGGCGATCAGTTTTACGAACAGATATCCGCGTTGCACAAAGCTGTGCGCGGTTCGTCGCCCGATGCGACCCTGTACTGGCTTTGTCGCATGTTGGATGGCGGTGCCGATCCGCTATACGTCGGACGCCGCATTGTGCGCATGGCGTCGGAGGATATCGGGCTTGCCGACCCGCGCGCGCTGCGAATGGCCCTGGACGCCTGCGAAACCTACGAGCGGCTCGGCAGTCCCGAAGGCGAACTCGCGCTGGCCGAAGCCGCGTTGTATCTTGCGGTAGCGCCCAAGAGCAACGCTGCCTACAGCGCGTATAACGCGGCGCGTGCACTTATACGCGACGACAAATCGCGCCCCGTCCCCGAGCATCTGCGCAACGCACCGACCAAGCTCATGAAAGACCTCGGCTACGGCCGCGACTATCGCTATGCGCACGATGAGACCGACGCTTATGTCGCGGGGGAGAATTATTTTCCGGAGGGCCTTGAACGGCAGCGTTTTTACGAGCCGACTGAGCGCGGCCTCGAAGCCAAAATTCGCGCGAGGCTTGCTGAACTGCGCACACGCGACGATGCAGCATCCAACAAAAAATAGCACAACGTATTTGAAGTTGTGAAGCGGCGCAAGGTCGTCCAGTTATACGCGGTGGTCAGCAGGCGGCGTCGCGCATCCGCCAGGCTTCGGTAGAATGCGGCGACACACGCACCGTCAATCGGCGCGGATATTCGCTTCTTTAATGACGCGTGCCCACTTGACGGTTTCAGACTTCATAAACGCGCCAAATTCTTCCGGCGAACTGCCGACAGGATCTGCCCCTTGTGAACTCAGGCGCTCCTTGATGTCCGGCATGCGCAATATCTTTACGATTTCGGCATGCAGACGAGTGATGACATCGCGCGGGGTTGTGGCGGGCGCGACGAGTCCGAACCAGTTGACGACTTCGTAGCCTTTGAGGGTTTCGCCCACGGTTGGAACCTCCGGTAAAACGGGCGAACGAGCCGGCCCCAGTGTTGCTACCGCGCGCAGACGGCCGCTTTTCACGTACGGCAGGCCCTGCGTCAAACTGTCCATCGTCAACGGGACCTGACCGCCGAGCACATCGATAAAACTCTGGCCGCTGCCTTTGTACGCGATATGCACCATCTTCACGCCGGCCAGCGAATTGAAGAGTTCCGTGGCGAGATGCGGCGCGCCGCCACTACCGCTCGAGGCGTAGTTGATTTGGCCGGTCCGGGACTTCGTCAATGTAACGAGGTCTTTGACCGTTTTAACGGGGAACGACGGATGAACATACAACATGAACGTTACCGACACTGCTTGCGTGAGCGGAGTGAAATCCCGTGCGACGTCGAAAGGGACCTTGGGAAAAAGCAGTGGATTGACACTCAAATTGCCCAACGTACCCATGAAGATTGTATGGCCGTCGGGCGGGGCTTTCGCCGCGAGTTCGGTGCCGAGTAACCCTGAAGCGCCGGCCCGATTTTCGACGATGACCTGTTGGCCCAACGCGTCTGACAATCTGGGGCTGATCGTACGCGCGACGATGTCCGTGCCGCCGCCGGGTGGAAAGGCGACGATGATACGCACCGGTTTATGCGGGAACGACTGGGCTGGCAGGATGCCCGGCACGCTGGCCAGTGCGATGGCCGCGGCTAATTTGTGTAATCCGTACATGACGATGTCCTCACAGTGCGGCGGATGGGACAAGCCGCTCACAAAATTTTTGTGACTGACTGTAAGGTGTGGCGCGCGGCACTGTCAAGGCGCTGGTGGCTCATTTGAATCTCCGCGATAATGGCAGCCGATTTCGACATTTTTAATTTCGCAACGAGGCTGTCATGCTGGACATACAGATGCTGCGCAACGATCTGCAGGCAATTGCGGCGCGGCTTGCCGACCGTGGATTCACGCTCGACACCGCAGCTTTCGAGCGTCTTGAGTCGGAGCGCAAAGCCGTGCAAACGCACACGCAGGAATTGCAGGCGAAACGCAACCAGTTGTCCAAGCAGGTTGGGCAGGCCAAAGCAAAAGGCGAAGATGCGTCGGCACTGATGGCGGAAGTTAACGCGCAAGCGGACAAGCTTAAAACATTGGAGCACGATCTCGGCGCGGTGCAGGCAGAACTCGATGCATTTCTCGGCGTTATCGCAAATATTCCGCATGCGAGCGTACCGGTCGGAAAATCCGCCAATGACAACGTCGAAGTTCGACGTGTGGGTACGCCCCGCACTTTCGATTTCACGGCGAAAGATCATGTCGATCTGGGGGCGAGTTTGGGCCAGGTCGATTTTGATACCGGCGCCAAGCTTGCCGGCGCGCGCTTTACAGTTTTGACCAAACATATTGCGCGCATGCATCGTGCCCTCGCACAGTTCATGCTGGACGTGCATACGCAGGAACACGGTTATACAGAAGTGTATGTGCCGTACATGGTGACCGCCGAGTGCGCCAACGGCGTTTCCAGTCTGGCAAAGTTTAAGGAGGACTTGTTCAAGCTCGAAGGACGCGATCTCTATTTGATTCCGACGGCCGAATACCCCGTCACGAATTTCGTGCGCGGCGAGATACTGGCGCTTGACAAATTGCCGCTGAAATTTGTTTGTCATTCGCCATGCTTCCGGAGTGAAGCTGGCTCCTATGGCAAGGACACGCGCGGCATGATACGCCAGCACCAGTTCGACAAAGTTGAGCTGGTTCAAATCGCGCACCCGTCAGCTTCTTATACGTTGCTGGAAGAACTGACGGGCCACGCTGAAACCATATTGCAGCGCCTTGAGTTGCCGTACCGCGTTATGGCGTTGTGCACTGGCGATATGGGATTTTCGTCCGCCAAGACCTATGACCTTGAAGTTTGGCTGCCGGGGCAGGCTGCCTACCGCGAGATTTCTTCGTGCAGTAATTTTGAGGCGTTCCAGGCGCGACGCATGCAAGCGCGTTTTCGCGGCGATAAAGGCAAACCCGAGCTCGTGCACACGCTAAACGGCTCGGCGCTTGCGGTCGGCCGCACGCTGGTCGCAGTGATGGAAAATTATCAAAATTCCGATGGCAGTATCTCCGTGCCGTCAGCGTTGCGTCCTTACATGGGCGGCACTGACAGAATCTCTGCCTAGCAATGTGCGCTGACCGACCGTAATCAGTCTGCTAAAATACGCGCCGCTGGAGAGGTGGCAGAGTGGTTGAATGTACCGGTCTCGAAAACCGGAATCCGGGCAACTGGATCGTGGGTTCGAATCCCACCCTCTCCGCCATAATCAGCTGGACAAACCGGCTCCCCGGTCAAGCAGCGCGGCGTCAAGCGCGCCGAGGTTTACTTTCCGCCGGGGTTCCCGTACTAGAAAGCGTAGGTGTAC